>CAKUDW010000196.1 GCA_934645275.1 uncultured Clostridia bacterium | reverse complement strand
GTGCTGGAATTTAACGTGAAGCCCCTGATTCTGACCGGCACGGCCACGATCATGATCGTGGCGTACACGATACGCAAGCTGCCATTTACGCTCAGATCGTCCATTGGTACGCTGTACCAGATAGAACCGGCTATTGAAGAAGCGTCCATATCGCTGGGTGAACCGCCGATGCGCACATTTTTCAAGACCACGGCGCTGTTGATGCTGCCAGGCATGCTCTCGGGCGCAGTGCTGTCCTTTGTGGCGACGATTAACGAACTGAGTTCCACCATCATACTTTATTCCGGCGGAACCTCCACGATTTCGGCTGCCATATACACTACGCTGTTTGCGGACGCTTATGGCCCTGCAGCGGCGCTGTCAACCATATTGACGGCGTCTACCATACTGGCGCTGGTACTGTTTAACAAGCTCTCCGGCGGACGCAGTGTGATCTGACGGCATTCCAACGGAAGAATTGCCGGCGTCTCTTTTTAAGAGTCGCCGATGCGCAAAACTCTGGTTTTGATAATTCCAGCCATTTAAATGAAATAAGCTGCACGGTATTTGCTTACAGCAAACGCCGTGCAGTTCGTCGCATTGTAGCGATTCTCAATCCTTTGCGTGAGGTTTAAAGATCAGTGCGTTCAGCAGGCCAAACAAAATGGCTGCTGCAATGCCGGCTGCCGTGCGATTGATTCCACCGGTAAACGCGCCCCAGAAGCCGAATTTGTTTACGCCCTCAAACGCGCCCATTGCCAGTGAATAGCCAAAACCTGTGAGCGGCACAGTCGCGCCCGCGCCGGCAAAGTCCACCAGCGGTTTATACAGGCCAAGGCCAGTGAGTACCACGCCGGATACCACGAATAGTACCAGTATGCGCGCGCTGGTGAGTTTGGTCAGCTGCATCAGCAGCTGGCCCACGGTACAGATCAGACCGCCGACGATAAAAGCCTTGATAAATGAAAGCGCTATTTCCATATCGTACTATTGCCTCCCTTCAATGCAGACTGCGCAGGAGATGCATGGAATGCTCTCGCCCTGCTGTGTGCTGGTGGGGCTCAGCATTGCGCCGGAACCCGCGATCAGAACTCGGTGTATTTCGCCGCGCTCAATGCGGCCCATGATCCAACCGCAGCTTACCGCTGCCACGCAGCCGCAGCCGCTGCCGCCCGCGTGTGCGTCCTGTTCCGCAAAGAAGAGCGAATTGCCACAGTCGATCAGCTTTTCATCGGGCATATCGATGTTCGCGCGTCGCAGCAGCTCCATCAGCAGGTTGCGGCCGATCCAGCCCAAATCGCCGGTTACGATTAGGTCGTAGTCCGCAGCGCTTCGCCCGGTATCGGCAAAGTGCGCAGAAATGGTATCGAATACCGCCGGCGCCATGGCCGCGCCCATGTGGTTGGCGTCCTTGATGCCTAAGTCCACCACGCGCCCAACGGTGCCGTGGGTCACATAGAGTCCAGTGCTGGCCGTGCCGGGCACAACCAGTGCACAGCCGCAGGCAGTGGCCGTCCAGGAAGCCTGAGGCGGGCGCTGATTGCCCATCTCCAGCGGAAAGCGGAACTGTCGCTCCGCCGTGCAAAAGTGGCTGGAAGCCGCACACAGCGCGTTTTCGGCCATGCCGCCAGATACCAACGCGCAGCCCAGCACGAGCGACTGTATGAAGGTTGAACATGCCCCGTATTGTCCCAGAAAGGGCACGCTGAGCGCGCGGGCGGCAAAGCCGGATGCGATGATCTGATTGTTTAAATCGCCGGTGATGAACAGCTGTGCCTGTTCGAGTGGCAGACGAGCCTTTTCAGCGGTCAACAGTGCGGCGCGGCGCAGCATTTCGCCTTCAGCCAGTTCCCAACTCTTCATGCCGAGCAGGTCGTCCTCCAGGACTACGTCGAAATTATCATGCAGCGGGCCCTTACCTTCCTTGGGGCCGACGATGCTCGTGTGCGCAGCAATGCGCGGTGCGCGATCGTAGATAAATGTCTGTTCTCCGCAGCGGCTCACAGCAGCCACCCCCTGACGGCCAGATAGATAAATCCCAGAATCATGGAACTGGTTATGCCGTAGGCCAGAACTGGCCCGGCCAGTTGGAATATGCGCGCCCCCATGCCCAGCACAATACCTTCGCGTCGGTATTCAATGGCGGGCGCGGCCACGGAATTGGCGAAGCCGGTGATGGGGACAATGGAGCCCGCGCCGGCATAGCGGCCAATCTTATCGTATATGCCGATGCCGGTTAGCGTGGTGCCCAGAAAAATCAGCACCACGGAGGTAAACATCGGCGCGGTCAGTTCCGTAAGATTCATGTTTTCAGCCAACATGTTCAGCGCCTGTCCAATGCAGCAGATCAGCCCGCCTACCCAGAAGGCGCGCAGACAGCCACGCAGATGACGGGAAGGCGGTGTAAGCTCGGAAACCAGCCGGGCGTATTCCGCGGGGGATATAACGTCGTGCCTCATTTTGAGCGCACCTCCTCGTTGTTGATGGGTTCTCTGCCGCCAGAAAACAGCGCTTCATCCACAGCATAGCGCGTGGGCATTTCCATATCCGGCAGCGCGCGTTCAGATCGGCGCATGAAGAATCGCTCCCTTCACAAACTGCACGTTCGCAAGGCAGAAGCTGTGCGGCGCGCGCAGCAGCATGCCCAAAAGCATGCCTGTACAGAGCAATATGCCTGCAATCAGCAACCCATAGAGCAGCCGCAGAACAGTCGGATGCTTTGTCATTTCCATCGCCTCGCTCGTGTCCAAATTTACCTTCTATTCTGGTTTGCAGGCGCAATTTTTATGAGTCGACCACGAAAAAAGATTTAGATGATTGATTTTTAGTTTTCATGTGTTATAATAAATGTAATACGCCGCCAGATTGAGGGCGGTAGAAAAGAAAAGGAGAAAATTGAATCATGACGTTTGCACTTTACTTTGCCAATCGTGGCTTTTTTCCGGAAAGTCTGATTGCCAGTGCCCGGCGGGATATGTATGCCGCCGTGGAAAAGGCCGGTTATAAGCATATCGAAATGGCTCCCGGCGATACGCATAACGGCGCGATTGAAACCGCGGACGAGGGCCGCGTCTATGCAAAATGGCTGAAGGATCATGAGGGCGAGTACGATGGCATCATCATCTGTCTGCCCAACTTCGGCGATGAAAACGGCGCTGTGCCCGCCATGCGCGATGCGACCGTGCCCATTCTGATTCAGGCGTATCCGGACGAAATTGGCATGATGGACTTCGAGCATCGCCGCGATTCCTACTGCGGCAAGTTCTCCATTTCCGATATGTTCAACCAGTTCGGCATTAAGTATACGCTGCTGCCGCCGCATGTGGTGCATCCGTCGTCCGATGCTTTCCAGCAGAATCTGCACGATTTCGCAGCCGTTTGCCGCGTGGTCAAGGCTAACCGCCGCTTCACCATCGGCGGAATCGGCGCGCGTACCACGGCGTTCAAAACCGTGCGTTGGGATGAAGTGACGCTGCAGAAGTATG
This sequence comes from uncultured Clostridia bacterium, assembly GCA_934645275.1. The sequence continues at coordinate 702 of CAKUDW010000196.1, read as the reverse complement.
GCATTACCTTCGAATCCTATGATCTTTCCGAGTTGTTCAGCCGCATGCGCGCCATGAAGGATGGCCGCAGTGATCTGAAAGACAAGATGGAAGCGCTGAAGCAGTATAGCGATTTTTCAAAATGCCCCGCCGAACATTTCTCCTGGCTGGCGAAGATGTCCGTCGCCATTGACGATATGGTGTCGCAGTATCACTTCGACGCGCTGTCGCTGCGTTGCTGGAATGAGATGCACAATGAATTCCAAATCGCGCCCTGCGTATTGCTGAGCGAATTGAACAATCGCGGCATTGCCACTTCCTGCGAAATGGACGTGACGAATGTTGTGACCATGCGTGCGCTCCAGGCTGCTTCCGAGTGCCCGGCTGGTTGCGTGGACTGGAACAATAACTACGGCGACGATCTTAATAAGGTCATTCTGTTCCACTGCGGCCCGATTGCGCAGAATCTGATGGAAGCAAAGGGCACCGTCGGCGTACACAAGATGTTCGCCAAAGGCAATGATCCGGATCATGGCTGGGGCGTGAACGAGGGCCGCATCGCAAAGATGCCCATGACTTATGCTTCCGCTACCACGCTCAATGGCAAGCTCTATACCTACGTTGATGAGGGTGAGTTTACCGGCGAACCCATTGAGGACGCGTACTTTGGCTGCGCCGGCGTTGCAAAGATTGACGATCTACAGAAGAAGGTCATCTATATGC
>CAKUDW010000195.1 GCA_934645275.1 uncultured Clostridia bacterium | reverse complement strand
CACCGAGGCGGCAGACAAGCGCCTGAACGCCATACGCGAATTTACAGAATTTGGCGCGGGTTTCCGCGTGGCGATGCGCGATTTGGAAATCCGCGGCGCGGGCAACCTGCTCGGCAGCGAGCAGAGCGGCTTCATGGCGTCCGTGGGCTACGATCTATATGTGAAAATGATTGAGGACACCGTGCGTGAAATGCGCGGCGACGCCTCGCTGGGTGATATCGAGACGCGTGTGGATTTGAAGGTGGACGCGTACTTGCCCAGCGAATATGTGCAGGATGATCTGCTGCGCGTGGAAATGTACAAGAAGATTGCGTCTATCCGCAACCGCGACGCGCGCGAAGATTTGATTGAGGAACTGATCGACCGCTTCGGCGATCCGAAGCGCCCGGTCATGAACCTGATTGAAATTGCCAGCCTGAAGGCGCTGTGCGCGCAGATCGGCGTGGACTACGTATGCGCCAAGGGCGACGAGCTATGGATGCGCTTTTCTATTTCAGCGGATATTGATCTGGTGCGCGTGCTGGTGGCGATTCAGAAGCAGCCGCAGTGTCTGCGCGTGCAGGGCGGTAACCCGCCGACGCTGGTGTACTTCAAGCGCGGCAAGGACGCTGAAACGCTGCTTAAGGGCGCGGTGAGCGCAATAGAAAGCGTGGTAAGGGAATACCAGGCGGGCGATGTGAAGGAGAATGCAGATGGCTGAGCGCTTTTTGCCGGTCACGCGCGAGGAAATGCTTGCGCGCGGTTGGGATACACCGGACTTTGTGTATGTGACGGGCGACGCCTATGTGGATCACCCGTCATTTGGGTTGGCCATCATTTCGCGCGTATTGGAAGCGGCAGGCTACCACGTGGCGATGCTGCCGCAGCCCGACTGGCATTCCTGCGAGGATTTCAGACGTTTTGGAAGGCCCCGATTGGGCTTTCTGGTGACTGCGGGCGTGATTGATTCCATGGTGAACCATTATACTGTGGCCAAAAAGCCGCGCAGGGAGGACGCCTATTCGCCTGGCGGTGAGACCGGAAAACGGCCGGACCGTGCCACCGCTGTGTATGCCAACCGTATACGTGAGGCCTATGGTTCCGTGCCGATTGCCATTGGCGGGGTCGAAGCGTCGCTGCGTCGCTTTGCCCATTACGATTACTGGGACGATCGCGTGCGCAATTCCATGCTGGTGGACAGCTGCGCGGACGTATTGATGTTCGGCATGGGCGAGCGGAGCGTACTGCGCGTGGCAGAATGGATTGAATCTGGACGACCGTTTAGCGAAATGCGCATTCCGGGTACCTGCGTGATGGCATCCGAGATACCAGAAGGCTTTACTGAAATTCCAGCTCAGGAGGTTGTAGCAAAGGACAGGCATGCCTACGCTGAGGCCTTTAAGGTTCAATACGACCAGCAGGATCCTGTGCGCGGCAAACCGCTGGCGCAGAAGCATGGGCGGCGTTACCTGCTGCAAAACAGGCCGGACATGCCGCTGACGCGCGCGGAACTGGATCGCGTATATGCGCTGCCGTATCGGCGTGCATGGCATCCGATGTACGATAAGCTGGGCGGTGTGCCCGCGCTGGCGGAGGTGCAGTTTTCCATAGCGCATGTGCGCGGTTGCTTCGGCGCGTGCAATTTTTGTGCGCTGACCTTTCATCAGGGGCGCATCGTGAGCAGTCGCAGTCAGGAGTCCATCCTGGCCGAGGCGAAGCTGTTGACGAAGCTGCCGGGTTTCAAGGGCTACATTCACGATGTGGGTGGTCCTACGGCGAATTTCAGGCGGCCGGCCTGCGACAAGCAACTCAAATGCGGCGCGTGCGTCCATAGACAATGCCTGTTTCCACACCCATGCCCGAACATGAATGCGGATCACAGGGAATACATCGAAGTGTTGAGGGCGCTCCGTGCACTGCCGAATGTAAAGAAGGTATTCATTCGTTCGGGTATACGCTTTGACTATGTGCTCAAAGACAGCAGCTCGGGCTTTTTGAACGAACTGGTGCGCTACCACGTATCCGGGCAGCTGAAGGTTGCGCCCGAGCATGTGAGTCCGAACGTGCTGGCCTATATGGGTAAACCGGAAGCCGGCGTATTTGAAGATTTCGTTCGGCGTTACAGGCAGGTCAATGAAAATGCGCACATGGATCAGTATCTGGTGCCATACTTCATGTCCAGCCATCCAGGCAGCACGCTGCAGGATGCGGTGATGTTGGCTGAATACCTGAAAAAGAGCGGCCTGCGCCCTGAGCAGGTGCAGGATTTTTATCCCACGCCGGGCACGATGTCCACGGCCATGTTCCATACCGGGCTTGATCCGCGCGACATGAAGCCGGTCTATGTGGCGCGCAATCCACATGAAAAGGCCATGCAGCGCGCGCTGATGCAGTATTACATTCCCGGAAACCATGCATTGGTGCTGGAAGCACTGCGGCGTGCGGGGCGGGAAGATCTGATCGGCTGGGGGCGCGAATGCCTGATTCCGCCGTATCTGAGGGAAAAGAAAACGGCGAAGGTCATAGAAGCGCGCAATGCGCGAACTCGCGGTGCAGAGCGGAAGAATGCGCGGGAAAAGCAGCGCGGGCATGGCAATGAGAGGGACGGGCAGGCAGTGTCCAGAAGATCTAATAATGGTGAAAACAAACTGAAGTCTGAAAATCCGCGTCACAGATGATTGACAGACCCTGGTCTGCATTGCTATAATGAAACGGGACTGACGCGTGCAGCGTCGCCCGATTACGATCGAAGGCGAGGTGGAACCGCCGTGAAAAAGGGCGATTTGCGCAGAGATTCCATTCTGAATACCGCGGAGCAGCTCTTCTTTAAAAAGGGCTACGATGAAACCTCCATTCAGGATATCCTGGATGCAATGGGCATCTCCAAGGGCGGTTTCTATCACTATTTTGATTCCAAGGGTGCGCTGTTGGAGGCAATTTGCCGCAGGCGCAGCGCGGCGGACATCGAACATATCCGCGCAGAACTGTTCATTGGAAAGCTGAACCCAGTGCAGAAGCTCAATCGGCTGCTCGGTGCGCTGAACGTGTTCAGCCGCGGCGACGCGCGCTACGCCGCTCTGGTGCTGAAAACCGGCTACATCGATGGGGATGTACATTTTCGTGACCAGATGCGCCAGTATATGACGCAGGAACTCAATCCCATGATGGATTTGGCGCTGCGCGATGGCATTGCTGACGGCAGCTTCTTCATCCGCAATCCGGGCAGGCTGAGCCGGCTCATACTGATGCTGGGCTACGATGTGAACGACGAAGCCTGCCGCATTTTGGCGGCTGGTGCCGACAACCCCGAGTGTGCGATTGAGATTATGGAATTGCTGGACGCCTATCGCGAGAGCATTGAAGCGCTGGTTGGCGCGCGCTTCGGTAGCGTTACGATCTTTGATGTGGAACAATTACTGGATGCTTTTCGTCAAACGACCGTTGAGCTTAAACTGATTACGGAGGTATGATTTTATGAAGCGCATATTTCTGTTTGTGCTGGCGCTTACGCTGCTGGTTTCTACGGCCTTGGCGCAGCAGCTTGAAATCGTAGGCACAGTGGCGAGCGCTGAAGCGCCTGCGGCGGTGCCTACGCCCGAGATTTCCGAGGCGGATGAGGTAGATATGGCCATGGCGCGTGCGTCGCTGAAGGCAGAGCCGATGGAAGCAGGTCGATTGGAAGGCCTGATCATCGGCATTGATCCAGGGCATCAGGAGCATGCCAACAGCGATAAGGAGCCTGTTGCGCCCGGCAGCAACGAAAAGAAGGCTAAGGTTGCTTCCGGAACGTCCGGCGTGAGTACGGGTATTCCAGAGTATGCCACCGACCTCGAAATCGCTTTGCAGCTGCGCGATGCGCTGCTTAACGAAGGCTGCACCGTTTACATGACGCATGATACGGCGGATGTGGATATTTCCAATCTGGAGCGCGCGGAGATGATGAACGATTACGGCTGCGATCTGGTGCTCAGATTGCACTGTGATGGCAGCACCGACCGCAGCGCCAACGGCATCGGCATGTTCGTGCGTAAGACTGGCGAAAAGCAGGCGGAGAGCGAGGCGGCGGCACAGGTGTTGCTTGAAAAGATGAGTCAGGCCACCGGTGCGAAGGCGCGCGGCGTTTTCCTGCGCGATACCTACACGATGAACAACTGGTCGGTCGTGCCCTGCATTCTGGTGGAGATGGGCTATATGTCCA
>CAKUDW010000194.1 GCA_934645275.1 uncultured Clostridia bacterium | reverse complement strand
TCTGTAAACAGCGCATCGAACTGAAGCCCCAGCAGGCGGCCCTTGGCCAGCAGCGCGCCGTGCTGCTTGATGATGGTGAAGAAGTGCGGGATCAGGCCGGGCTTTGTAACAACGGCTTCTCCGAACAGCGTGCCACACTTCGTGCCGCCAATGTAGAACGCGTCGCACAATTCTGCAAGGTCGCTCAGCGTCACATCGTTTTCAGGGCAGGCCAGGGCGTAGGCAAGCCGCGCGCCGTCCAGATACAGCGGAATGCCGTGCTTATGGCAGACGTCGCTTATGGCGGAAAGTTCCGCGTGCGAATAGAGCGTGCCGTATTCCGTAGGGTGGGAAATGTACACCATACCCGGCATGACGATGTGCTCGTGCGTCGCGTCATCCTGATAGGCGTTCAGGTACGCGTCAATCTGTGTTGCGGCAACTTTGCCATTTTGGTTCGGCAGCGTCAGCACCTTGTGGCCACCGAATTCAATGGCACCCGCCTCGTGTGTGGCAATATGCCCGGTATCTGCCGCGATGACGCCCTGGTAGCTTTTTAACAGCGCGTCGATTACCGTCGCATTCGCCTGCGTGCCGCCGACCAGGAAATGAACTTCTGCGTTCGGCGCATTGCATGCCGCGCGGATTTTTGCCTTCGCAGATTCGCAGTATGCGTCCAGACCATAGCCCGGAGACTTAACGAGGTTCGTATCCATAAGCCGCTGGAGGATTGCCGGGTGCGCACCCTCCATATAATCGGAAGCAAAAGACAGCTTGGCGGCCATCTCGGTCATGTCAATCAACCTTTCTTACGTTATTCATCCAGGCTTTCCTTGGCCTCGCGGCCCTTCTTCAGCAGCGCGTTCAGGCCTGGCGCATTGCTCTCGGCCAGGCAATCGCGATATTCGGTGAGCCGGTCGATCAGGCCTTGAAGCTCCGAAAGCAGCGGCGCTCGATTATCCATGAACAGCTCCGTCCACATGCCCTCGTTCAGCCGCGCCACGCGCGTCATATCCATGAAGCTGCCCGCCGAAAAGCCGCGGTGTTTCTGCGCCAGATCGCTGCGTGCATAGGCGCTGGATACGATGTGCGCCAACTGCGATGTATAAGCGATGATTTCATCATGTACCTCAGGCGTGGCGAAGCGCACGTGCAGAAAGCCAATGGAAAGGAAAAAGTTCTTTGCCCACATGCGCTCCTCTGGCGGCGTTTCCGAGGCAGGCGTGAGAATCATGGATGCGGTCTCGAACAGGTCGTCGCGCGAATATCTGAATCCGGAAAATTCGCGTCCGGCCATCGGATGTCCGCCCATGAAGCGCCACTTCGCATTCTGCGTCAGTTCGCGCAGCTCATTGCAGATCACGCCTTTCACGCCGCCGCAGTCGAACACGCGCGCGCCTTCGGCAAAGAGATGTGCATGTGTGCGGATATAGTCAATAATCGCGCCTGGATATAACGCCACAATGACCACATCGCATTCCGGCAGGTTTGCATCGTTCAGGCGGCCGTCGATTGCGCCGACCAGCTCCGCCTTCATCATTTCGCCTTCCTTCAAATCTGCGCCGAGTACCGTGTGACTGGTATTCAGTTTGATGGTGCGCGCCATGGAGCCGCCGATCAGGCCGAGGCCCACAATACCGATTTTCATGTTCCGTCACGCCTCCTCGAATGTTTCTCAGCCACGCGCTGCAAATGGCAGAATGTTGCGCACGCTGCATGCCAGATCGTCGAAAGCCTCCGGCGTGAGCGACTGCGCGCCGTCGCACAGCGCGTGCTGCGGATCATTGTGTACTTCGATCATCAGGCCGTCTGCGCCGGCCGCAGTAGCCGCCAGCGCCATGGGCTTCACCAGCGCGGCGGCACCCGTGCCATGGCTGGGATCGACGATGACCGGCAGGTGCGTCAGCTGGCGCAGCACCGGCACGGCAGAGATGTCTACCGTGTTGCGCGTGGCGGTCTCGAAGGTGCGGATGCCGCGCTCGCACAGAATTACGTTCGGGTTGCCACCCGCCAGAATGTACTCTGCGCTCATCAGCAATTCCTGGAGCGTGCTGGCCAGGCCACGCTTGAGCAGGATGGGCTTCTTCAGCGTGCCGAGCTCTTTGAGCAGCTCAAAATTCTGCATGTTGCGCGCGCCTACCTGAATCATGTCAACATCTTCGAACAGCGGCAGATGTGAACCGTCCATAATTTCAGTCACGATTGGCAAACCGGTAACGCGCCGGGCCTCCTTGAGCAGCTCGATGCCCTCGGCATGTAATCCCTGAAAGGCGTAGGGAGAAGTGCGTGGCTTAAATGCGCCGCCGCGCAGCAGCGTTGCACCCGAGGCCTTGATGGCCTTGGCTACGGTGATGATCTGTTCGCGGGATTCTACCGAGCACGGCCCTGCGATAATCTGGAAGTTGCCGCCGCCGATCTTCACACCGCCGACGTCTACAATGGTGTCATCCTCGTGAAATTTGCGGTTGGCATTCTTGTAGGGCTCCTGGATGCGCTTCACAGTATCTACCACATCCAGCGATTTTAACAGGTCGATATCCACATTCGAGGTATCGCCCACCAGTCCCAGTAGGGTGTGATGGCTGCCCTTGGAGACATGTATGTCAAGATTCATGCTCTTAAGCCAGCTGGTCAGCTGTTGCACCTGCTTTTCATCGGCCTTGTTTTTGAGAATAATAACCATTGCCTGTTTCCTCCCTGCGTGATTGTGGAATAAAAAAGGGATGCTGCAATGAGTTTTTCACTGCAGCATCCCCCGCGAATCTCACGTGGAAGCGTCTATTTTTGCATGCAGCCAAAACCCCGATCAACGCGCTTGCTGATGAGGTAATAATAATACTCGGCTGCAAACGAAACGCTACGCATGTAAATTCGTTCCTCTTTCCTTAATTAAGTGCAAGAATTACAAAACCAAAGTTTTGCGGGTCGGCGGCTCTTGCAAGGAGACGTCGACAATTCTTTAAGGGGCGAGAATTAGCAAAACCAGAGTTTTGCGGGTCGGCGGCTCTTGCAAAGAGACGTCGACAATTCTCTATTCTTGGGCGCAAAAGTTGCCAGAACGGACGCATCTGTGGTAAAATAAGAAGTGAGTTTATAAAGTGTCCGCGTATGACGGGCACAGAGAATATCTGAGTGCTAACAGACAGAGAGGTAGATTGAGATGGATCCGAGGATTGAGAAGCTGGCGCGTACGCTGATTCGCTTTTCCACGAAGCTGCAGCCGGGCGAAAACATACTGATTCAGGCGCGCAACGAGCGCGACGAGCTGGTGCGCGCACTGGTGCGCGAGACTTACGCCGTGGGCGGACGCCCGTTCGTATGGCTGAACAGCACGTCGGTGGAACGCGAGCTGGCGATGGGTTATACGTTCGAGCAACTGGAACTGCGCGCCGAAGCGGATGCACTTTTGATGAGTAAAATGCAGGCTTATATCGGCTATACGGCGGTTGAAAATGATTCCGAAATGGGCGATGTGCCACCCGAGCGCATGGAGCTGTGCTCTCGTATCTATGATGAAAGGGTACATGGGCAGATTCGCGTGCCCAAAACGCGATGGTGCGTGCTGCGCTATCCCACGCCAGCCATGGCGCAGGCTGCGGGCATGAGCATGGAAGGTTTCCGCGATTTCTTCTTCGATGTGTGTACGATGGACTATTCGCGCATGGATCAGGCAATGAATCCATTGAAAGCGCTAATGGAACGCACGGATCGCGTGCGCATCGTGGGTCCGGGCACGGACTTGCGCTTTTCAATTAAGGGACTTCCGGCAATTAAGTGCGCGGGTGAGGCGAATATACCGGACGGCGAAATTTACTCTGCTCCGGTGCGCGACAGCGTGAACGGCGTGATTTCCTACAACACGCCTTCGCTGATGGACGGCTTCACCTTCGAGAATATCCGTCTGGAATTCAAGGCGGGCAGAATCGTGAGCGCAACGGCCAATGATACTGCGCGCATCAATAAAATATTCGGCATGGATGAGGGCGCACGCTATGTGGGCGAGTTTGCCATTGGCGTAAATCCCTACATCGTAAAGCCGATGAAGAATACGCTGTTTGACGAGAAGATCATGGGCTCCTTCCACTTTACGCCCGGCGCCAGTTACGACGACTGCTTTAACGGCAATCGCTCCGCGCTGCATTGGGATTTGGTGTGCATTCAGACGGCGACGTGCGGCGGCGGAGAAATGTATTTCGACGATGTGCTCGTGCGCAGGGACGGCCGTTTTGTGCTGCCGGAGCTGGAA
>CAKUDW010000193.1 GCA_934645275.1 uncultured Clostridia bacterium | reverse complement strand
CTTATTAACCCATATACGGGAATTGTTTCGCTGTTTGTCCGCATGGCAAAGAAGGGGAAAGTAATTCCGCTGTATGAAGACGGAGATATCATTCGTGATTTTATTCTGATTGATGATGTTGCCAGAGGCATATTGATGGATTTGGATGCGGATGTTGGAACTGATAGAGTATTCGACATTGGAACCGGCGTGGCCAATACAATAGGGGATATGGCCAGAATTATTGCACGCCGTTATAATGCACCCGAGCCACAGGTATGTGGAAAGTATCGTAACGGTGATGTCCGGCATGCGCTTTGCGATTCATCTTTAACCGAGGCCGAGCTGGGATTCAAGGCTGAATACAGTCTTGAAATGGGCCTTGAACGCCTTTGCGCGTGGATAGATAGTCAGCTTATTGATTAAAGCTGGTCACGTTTAGGGAGGATTAGATATGTTTGAGGAGATGCGTTCTCTTCCTAAATACAAGTTTTTGCTGCGTCAGCTTATACGCAGAGATTTCAAAACGCGTTATCGCGGAAGTCTGCTTGGTGTACTATGGAGTGTATTAAATCCCTTGCTGAACATGCTCGTACTCTCGATTGTGTTCAGACAGCTTTTCCATCAGGTTGAGAACTATATGTTGTATTTGCTCTCGGGTATTACAATATTTACTTTTTTTTCTGAGGCAACCACTCAAGGAATGGGTTCGATTGTAGGTAATTTCAATCTGTTTGGGAAAGTAAAGTTGCCGAAGGTTATTTTTCCGATTGCTAAGACGCTGTCGACGGCAATAAGCTTCGTCATTACTGTACTGGTATACCTGATTATCAGTTGGTGCGCTGGATTAAAGCCTAGTATTTACTATCTGCTGATTCCGGTAGCGCTCTTTTTGGTCTGCGTTTTTGCAGCGGGCATGTCGATGCTTTTATCTGCATTGAATGTGTTTTTACGGGATACACAGCACCTTTATGGTGTGATTTGCACCATCTGGATGTATGTCACGCCGATCCTTTATCCGCTGGAAACCACGATTCCAGAACAGTATCAGTTCGTTTTTCGCTTGAACCCGATGTACCACTATGTGACATTTTTCAGGGATGCTGCCTTCTATTGTCAGGCGCCATCGCTGTATACGACGATTGCTGTGTTTGCTTGGGCAATTGGTGTGTTCATGTTGGGACTGTATGTTTTCCATAAGAAGCAGGATGATTTCATCTATTATAATTGAGTGGAGTTTTGCATATGGCAGTTGTAACGGTTAATAATGTAAACATGCGCTTTGATCTTAACCGAGGCAAGGTGAAATCGCTTAAGGAGCGTATGCTTTCCAGGGACACTATTGCGAATGCGGAAAAGCATCAAAAATTTGTTGCGCTGAAAGACATTTCTTTTACAGTTGATGAAGGGGAAACATTCGGAATTATCGGCAGCAATGGCGCGGGAAAGTCCACGTTACTGAAGATTATTGCAGGTATTATGAAACCGAGTGAAGGTGTGGTGAAGACCGTAGGTAGCATCGCACCTATGATTGAATTGGGTGCAGGTTTCGATATGGAGCTCTCTGCCATTGAGAATGTTTTCCTGTGCGGCGCTATTTTAGGTAATTCCAAGCAGGAGGTTCAGCAGCATCTTGTGGAGGTGCTGCAATTTGCAGATCTGTGGGATTTCAGAGATGTACCCATCAAGTATTATTCATCCGGTATGATGGCCAGACTGGCGTTTTCAACTTCCAGCATTATTTCACCAGATATTTTGATTGTTGATGAAGTGTTGGCTGTTGGTGACTATGACTTCGCCCAGAAAAGTATGAAACGAATGATGGAACTGATGAGCGGAGGTACCACGGTGATCTATGTGTCGCATGACGTTGATACCGTAAAGCGCCTGTGTCAGCGGGTAATGTGGATTGAGCATGGTGAGATTCAGAAAATTGGTAATGCAGAAGAAGTATGCGACGCTTACATTGAATACGCAAAAATGCTTCATGAGCAGCGACGTAGCGGTCAGATAGAGCACGAAATGTAGTGGGGCTCGATACGAACTTAAGAAATGGTGAGGAATAAGTATGGGCGCATTTGCAAATAATCAACCGCGTTACTGTATATTCTTTTTCTATGATCGAGATGGCATTGTGGATCGTTATGTCACATATCTGCTGGATGATTTGTGCAAGAATATGACGGAGACGGTCATTGTCTGTAACGGTAAATTGAATGAGGATGGCAGAAGGCGACTTTCACAGTATTCAGACCGCGTGATTGTTCGTGAGAATAAGGGCCTGGATGTGTATGCGTATCGTGAGGGCATACATGCCTATGGCTGGGAAAAGCTTGCCAAAGCGGGTGAACTGGTATTGTGTAATGCCACCATAATGGGGCCAGTCTATCCCTTCGCCGAGACGTTTGAAAAAATGGCGTCGCGTGAGTTGGATTTCTGGGGTATTACGCCTTTCTTTAAGTCACAGGATAACCCGTATAATAATCCGTACGGCTATATTCCGACGCATATTCAATCCAACTTTATGGTTTATCGGAATTCATTGCTCAATTCAAAGGAGCTGCGGGAATTCTGGGACAATCCGCCAGAGATCAATAGCTATGAGGATTCGGTCGGCCTGTATGAGAGTTGGTTTACCAAGCACTTTGCAGACCTGGGCTATAGATGGGATGTTTCTGTGGATGTAGCAGATCTCCAGGCAGAAACAGAATATCCGTTGATTTTCTCGGCGCGTGAATTGCTTCAGAACCGTCGATGCCCAATTTTTAAAAGGAGATCATTCTTTCAGCCAGGCTTGGAAATGTGCGGCGCGGAGCTGATGGATTATCTTAAAACGTCTACTGATTACGATACAGGCATGATTTGGGAAAATATTTTGCGTACATCGGACCAATACGAAGTATGTAAAAATATGAATTTGAATTACGCCTTACGTGATACGGACGAACGGCGAACGCTGTCTCAGGTGTGTGCAGCTAGACATGATCTGTGTGTGATAGCATGGGTAGGGTCATCGGAGAGAATCCTGGAATTGAAGAAGTATCTGACAGCTTTGCCGGGTGGTACAGATATTTGCGTCTTTACGGATTCGGACGATAGAATTGCACTTATCAATGAGCTGTTGGGTGGTTTGCCGTGGGGACATTTTGAGGTTCGAGTTTCCAGAAGCGCGGGGGGAAATTCTATTGCACTGTTGCTGGAAGCACGGGATGTGATTGAGAGACATGATATTTGCTGCCTTGAATTCGGCTCCCGAGTGAAAGAAATGGATGCACGGCGGCAAGGCAGTGTTTCAGCTGAATACTATAAAAATGCATTTGGAACGGAGAGCAATGGTGTAATTGGCAACGTTCTTGAACTGTTTACCCAAAATGTACATCTGGGTCTGCTGTTGCCGCAGAGCATTGCGGGTGAAATGGACTTTATAACAATTGAGAATGGAAGCGCATGGCAGGAGGATTATCCACAGGTCAAGCAGATGATGGACTGCCTAGGAATACAAGTACCTATTTCGCCAGTACATCCTCCAATCGTTTCAATGTCCGAGGTATTCTGGTTCCGTTCAGATGCGCTGAAGTTGTTGCTTAACCCAAAGTGCGCATTACAGAGTGCTGCAATGATTGGTAACGGGGATTTGCAGAAACAGGAACGCATTCTGAAGTATATTTATGCACTCGTGGCTCAGCAGTATGGCTATTATTCCGCATATTGCTGGAGTGAAGAATTGAGCCGTGAAATGGTTCAGAGTCTGATTGTGCATTGCAGTCGCTTTGTGCAGTCGTGGCATAGCTGTGAAAGCGGTTGGAAAGATGCAATAACTTATAATGAACAGTTGGAATCGTTTCTGGATTACAGATCGGCACAGTTGATGGCGAAAGAAAAGGAAGTATCTGAATATGGCGAAGTGATTGCGCAAAAAGACGCAGCCATCGCCGAAAAAGATAAGTGGATTGCGAGCCAGGCAGAGTTGCTGGATTATAGATCGGCACAGCTGACAGCGAAGGAGAAGGAAATATCCGAATATGGTGAAGTCGTCGCGCAAAGGGACACGGCCATTGCCGAAAAAGATAAATGGATTGCGAGCCAGACGGAGTTGCTGGACTATAGATCGGCACAGCTGACAGCGAAGGAGAAGGAAATATCCGAATATGGCGAAGTCGTCGCGCAAAGGGACACGGCCATTGCCGAAAAAGATAAATGGATTGCGAGCCAGACGGAGTTGTTGGACTATAGATCGGCACAGCTGACAGCGAAGGAGAAGGAAATATC
>CAKUDW010000192.1 GCA_934645275.1 uncultured Clostridia bacterium | reverse complement strand
AGAAGAATACTATCTGTCATATCTGAATCTACCGCAACTTCTTCAGGTTCATTAAATTTGTGGTTTATAATATTAACGAAAGAGAGTAATTATGAATATTACGTTGTATGCAGGCGAAATTGCGAGAGAAGCCGGACAGACAGTTCAACGCCTTTCGCATAAGCGCAATTTGATGATTCAGGAAAAAGGCTCTGCCAACGACTTTGTGACGGAAGCAGATTTTTCTTCGCAAGCGTTGATTAAGCGGCGAGTGGAAGCTTTATATCCTGGCGATAGGGTAATCGGCGAGGAGGATAATCTGTCGGATACGGAAATTGTCCGGTTGATTCAGAACAACCCCGCACACGAACGAATCTGGCTGGTTGATCCGCTGGACGGAACAATCAACTATATTCGCGGCCTGCTGGGCTATGGGGTGTCGGTGGCAGTGTTTGAAGGCAGCGAGGTAGCTGCGGGTGCGATTTACCAGCCTGACGGCGACGCGCTGTATTTGGCCGAGCAGGGCGCGGGCGCGTCCTGTAATGGCGAGCGCATTCAATGTGCGGCGCACAGCGCGCTTAGCGACGCCATCGGAGCTACGCACGTGCCGGTGAGCGACATGAACTGGCGCAGGCATACGGCGCGCTGGTGCAATATGTTTATGACGAAGTGCCAGAATATGCGCATGCTGGGTGCTTCCGTGTATGAACAGACGCGTGTGGCGACGGGCGGATTGGATTTCTACTTTGAAATTGGCCCGCATCCCTGGGATCTGGCGGCTGGGAAATTGCTGATTGAGGAGGCCGGCGGCCGCGTGACCCGTTTGGACGGTGGCGTCTTCGACTATGGCTGGGGCGGCGTGATCGCAGCTTCGGCGGCCATTCATCCGGAGGTTGTTCGTGCGATACGCGAGGTCGATCCGGTGTTGACTGATTTGCGTGGATGACCGGCAAAGCCGGTTCAAAAATAGAAGGAGGAATACCCCATGAAAAAAATCGTTGCTCTGTTTCTGGTTATGATCCTGGCACTGTCGTCTGCCGCATTGGCGGAAGGTAAGCTCGTGCTTTACTATTCCCATGCTGCAGAATGGTCTGATCCCATTATTCAGGGCTTTGAAGAAAAATATGATGTGGACGTTGAATTGGTTTCTCTGGGCACTGGCGAATGCCTGAGCCGCATTCAGGCTGAAGCTGCGAATCCGCAGGCGGACGTCGTGTGGGGCGGCGTAGTCGAGAGCTACATCCCCGTGGCAGATCTGCTCGAGTCCTATGAAAGCACCGAGATCCCGAACCTGTATGAGGGCGTGTACGATACCGAAAACCATAAGTGGTACGCCTTTGACCTGGAGCCCATGGTGATGGTTTACAACACCAAGGACGTGGCCGAAGCACCCACCGGCTGGTCCAGCCTGCTGAGAGAAGACTTCAAGGGCAAGATCGCGACGGCTGACCCGGTGAAATCCTCTTCTGCGTTTGCCTGCATCATGGCCATCATGGGCGCCTATGGCATGGAAAATGGCGGCGGCTATGAATTCCTGCAGAAACTGATCGACAATCTGGACAGCATCGTGCTTTCTTCTTCCTCCGCCGTATATAAGGGAACTGCGGACGGCGAATACGCGGTTGGCCTGACCTATGAAGAGGCGGCGCTGCGCTATCGTTCCGAAGGCGCTGCGATCGAGGTTGTATATCCCGAAGAGGGCACCAACATCTTCATGAGCCCTGTGACCATCGTCAAGGGCGGCCCCAACACCGAAAATGCCAAGCTGTTCGTGGACTACGTGCTGAGCAAGGATGTGCAGGATACGCTGGCTGGTATCTGGCGTCGTTCTTCCCGCACGGACGTTGAACTGCCCGAGGCCTTCATTTCCACCACCGATATCCCGGTTGCTGATTACGATATCAACTGGGTTGTCGAGCACACTGAGGAGTTCAATGAGTTCTGGGAGGAAGCTACCATCTGATTGATCCCGCAGTGACGGGCGTGAATCCCCATGCCGGGAGTAATCTCCCGGCATTTTCTGATAGCGATTACAGCAAGGACGGTGTTTCCCCATGAGCAAGATAATTACAATTGACCATGTCGATAAGTATTACGGTGATTTCCAGGCCATCAAGGATGTCAGCCTGAAAATTCAGGCAGGCGAATTCTTCACGCTGCTCGGCCCTTCGGGCTGCGGCAAAACCACGCTGCTGCGCATGATTGCGGGCTTCAATACCATTGAAAAGGGTGAAATTCGCTTTGACGATACGGTGATCAACCACGTGCCCACTTACCGGCGCAATATCGGCATGGTGTTTCAGAGCTACGCAATCTTTCCGCATCTGACCGTGCGCCAGAATGTGGAATACGGCCTGAAGCCGCGCAAGGTGCCCAAGGCTGAAATGAAGGAGCGCGTGGATCGCGCCATGGCGCTGACGCAGATCGATCAGTATGCCGACCGCCAGCCTCAGCAGCTTTCCGGCGGCCAACAGCAGCGCGTGGCGCTGTCTCGTGCCATCGTCATTGAACCGGATCTGCTGCTGATGGACGAGCCGCTCTCCAACCTGGATGCGAAGCTGCGCGTGCAGATGCGCACATCCATTCGCGAAATTCAACGCAAGTTGAACATCACTACTATTTATGTGACCCACGATCAGGAAGAGGCGTTGGCGGTTTCCGACCGTATCGCTGTGATGAACATGGGTGTTGTGGAGCAGGTGGGGAAGCCCTATGAGATTTATTCCAAGCCCGTGAATGCCTTTGTGGCGAACTTCATCGGCATCAGCAATTTCCTGGATGGCAAGGCCGTGGCCGGCGGCATTTCCATTCTGGGCACGGCACCGGTACCCGCAGCGCTGAAACGGCCCTTTGAAGGCGATGTGCGCGTATCGATACGTCCGGAAAACATCGAACTCGTCGAACCGCACGAGGGCGCGATTAATGGAGAGATTAAAATCGCTACCTTCCTGGGTGATTTCATCAGCTATGAGGTTCGCCTCGGCAACGGTCAGATTATACAGTGCAACCAGTATGTGCATCTGAATCCCCGCATGCGCGAAATTGGTGAAAAGGTTTCGCTGAAGGTGGAGAAATTCAATGTGTTCACCGCGGACGGAAAGGAAGCGCTCACATGAAAAAATCATTTGGCGAATCGCTCCGCCGGGAACGCCAGAAGGGATTGTACTGGGGAATCGTAGCGTTTATCATATTGATATTCTGCATGTTGTTTATCCTCTATCCCTTTGGCAAGCTGTTTTTGCAGAGCTTTTTTGAGGACGGCCAGTTTACGCTGGCAAACTATACCAAGTTTTTTGGCAAGAGCGCCTATCGCAAGGTGCTGGGCAATACGTTGAAGGTCAGTACCTGCGCAACGTTGTTGGGCGTGGCGCTGGGGTTGCCGATGGCTTATGTAACTACACGCTTCAATATTTGGGGCAAGAAGGCCATTAAGGCCTGCGTGGTGCTTTCCATGCTGTCGCCGCCATTTATCGGCGCTTACAGCTGGATACTGCTGCTGGGTAAGGCCGGCTATATCACGCAGTTTTTTCAGAGCGCTTTCGGCATTGATATCGGTACGATCTACGGCTTCAAGGGCATATTGCTGGTATTCACGCTGAAGTTGTTTCCATACGTGTTCATGTACACTTCTACGGCGCTGGAGAATTTCGACAGCGCGCTGGAGGAAGCCAGCGAGAGTCTGGGCGTACACGGCTTTGCGCGCATCCGCCGCGTGACGCTGCCCATCATACTGCCGACGATACTGTCGGCGGCGCTGATCGTGTTCATGACATCTATGGCGGACTTTGGTACGCCCGTGCTGATTGGCCGCGGCTACAAGGTGCTTACTGTATTGATTTACGAGCGCTACCTGAGCGAAGTTTCCACCAGTGCGTCCTTTGCCAGCGCCATGGCTGTGATCGCTGTGGTATTTACCATGCTGGTACTATTCCTGCAGAAGTGGATCCTGAATCGCAAAAGCTATACGATGTCCGCCATGCGTCCGCCCGAGGTCGTAAAGCTGACCACAGGCAAGCGCATTTTGGCCACGGCCTTTGTGTGGCTTGTGGCGCTGATCGCCATGCTGCCGCAGATTACCATCATTATCACGTCCTTCCGCAATACGAACGGATCGCAGTTCGTATCGGGCCTGGGCTTTGATAACTATCGCGCGATTGCTTCGCGCGTCGGCAGCATCATCAATACATACAAGTTTGGCATTATCGCCATTATCATTATGATGGTGCTGGGTCTGCATCTGGCGTACATCATTGTGCGGCGCAAGGGCAAGCTGGCGAATTTCCTGGA
>CAKUDW010000191.1 GCA_934645275.1 uncultured Clostridia bacterium | reverse complement strand
GTGGTGGAGGCACCCAAAAACATTGCGCTTTCCACGCCGGATAACCGCACTACCTTCGGCGTAGGTGAATCGGCACAGCTGAGCTGGACGAGCGACGGCGGCTGTGAGGTCAGCCTGCAGTTCAAATCCAGTAATTCGAAAATTATCTCCGTCAGCAGCAGCGGCGTCATCCGTGCCCGAAAGGCAGGCAAGGTAACCATCACTGCAAAGGCCTACAACGGCGCGAGCTGCTTCATCAAGCTGACTGTCGTGAAGGCCCCCAGCTCCGTGCGCCTGAACGCCGACCGCAATGAACTCGGCGTGGGTGAAACGCTCACACTGACGGCCACGCTCACCAAAGGCAGCGCAGGCGGCGTTGAATACGCATCTGATGCACCCGAGATACTGAGCGTAAACGCGCAGGGCGAAGTGACGGCCCTGAAATCCGGCTACGCCACCGTTACCGCTGTAAGCTACAACGGCAAACGCGCTTCTCGCGATTTCGAAATCAAGGCCGCACCGACCGCAATCGTCGTAACTACCGACCCGCTGGTGCTCTCCGCGGGCGATACCGTGGCTGTGGGTGCCGCGCCCAATTCAGGCAGCGCAGGCGCGCTCTACTTCCGTTCACTGGATACGAACATCGCCTCTGTGGATGCAGCAGGCCGTGTGACCGGCGTGAAGGCTGGACGCACGCAAATCATTGTGTCCACCTACGTCGAAGGCGTGGAGAGCATCGTCGACGTTGAAGTCAGGCCGGTTCCTACCTATGTAAAGCTACCGTGGGATTCGATTAATCTCGGCGTGGGCGACAGCATTCAGCTTGCACCCGAAGTTGACCCGGATACTGCCACAAGCTTCAGCTATTCCGGCGGCAACAGCTACGCCTCTGTCAGCGCCGATGGCCTGATCACTGCGCGCAAGGTCGGCTCCGCCACCATCACCGTGCGTACCCACAACGGCATCAGCTGTAAGCTGAAGGTCAACGTGAAAAAGGCGCCTTCCGCCATCCGACTCAGCCCGGAAAGCGCGACGCTCGGCGTAGGCGAAACCGTCTATCTCACGGCTACACTGCCCAGCGGCAGCGCAACCACACTGCGCTATGAGAGCTCCAACCCTGCCGTTGCTACCATCAGTGAGGATGGACGCGTCGTCGCCCTCGAAACCGGCGAAACGGTGATTACCGCCACCAGCCACAACGGCAAAACCGCCGCATGCGCGATCAGCGTGAAAGCTGCGCCCCAGTCTATTTCGCTGAACGGTCTCGAATTGCTGGGCGTCGGGCAAACAATGCAACTTCAGGCCGCACTCGCGCCTGAAAACAGCTGGTCTGTCATCCGCTATTCGATAGTTTCCGGCGAAAATGTGATTTCCATGGATGAAAGCGGCCTAATCACCGCACTCGCCACCGGCAAGGCCACACTGCGCGCAAGCACCTACCTTGAAAACATCTATGCTGACTTCAACGTCAGCGTAAAGCCCGCGCCGGATTCCGTGAAGTTTGGTGAGAGCAAGTACGCGGTCAATATCGATGAAACGGGCTTCCGCCTCTCCCCCATTATCCCAAATGGAACCGTCACGAGCTTCACCTACGCGGTAGCGAAGGCAGGGTTCTTCACCATTGATGAAACCGGCCTGATTACGCCGATCATGCAGGGCCATACTACCGTAACGGTGACCACGCATAACGGCAAGACCGCCAGCACCGAAGTCTATATCGTCGACCCGTACTACCCAGAGGAGATTTCCTTTGCAGAAACGCCGCCGACGTATATCGAAACCAACGGAACCTACACGCCGGTGCTCTCTGTGTTCCCCGAAACTGCGCAGCCGCGCATGCTGTGGAGCACCTCCGATGAAACCATCGCCGAAGTAGATGAAACCACCGGCACGATCACTGGCATCAGCTACGGCCAGGTAACCATTACCGGCGTATCACAGGCGAACCCGGCGCTGAAGCTCAGCTACAAGCTGGTCGTGCTGGGCAGTGCTACGCGTTGCCTGAAAATGCCCAAGTCTGACAGAATAGACAAAAGCGAGCTCAACTCCGTGAAAAACAGCATTGTCGCCGTGCGGGCTTCCGCCTATCAGGAGCTGAGCGATCTGAAGGTCATGGGCAAAATTTCCTCCAGTGAATACGATACCCGCAAGGCCATTGTGAAGCGCGCATTCGATATGCTGATCTTTCCCTGGACGACCGACACCACGGAGCTGTACTGGAAGGCGGCCAATTCAAACGGCGGCAAAAAGGATTTCAAGCCCGACTACCTGTATTTCGGCCTGCCCTACACGCAGACAAACCGAAACCACAACCAGGCATCGGTCGTCAGCAGCGGCTATTTCACGGCCAATGGCAGCAGCTACAAAATGAACGGCAGCAAATTTAACGACCGCATGTACCCCGGAAACGACTGCTCCTCCTTCGTCTCCATGGCCATCTGGGGACGCGGTCAGAGCCACAGCTACGATAATACCTCAACCATTGCCAGCGCATCGTATTACAAGACGTTCACAGACACCGAAAACCTTAAGCCTGGCGATATACTGGTGCGGTCAGGACGGCACGTTATCATGTTCCTGTACTATGCCAACAGTGCCAAGACGCAGATGGTCATTATCGAGCAGGGCGGCGGAAATGATTACACCAATACCATCAGCTGCTCCATCAAGAACATCCAGGCCTATCTGGACAGTGGTTATAAAATGCGCAAAAAGAGCGGACTGAACTAAACAGTTTCAAAGAATTGTTGGCGTATTCCTTCAGAATCAGCCGACCCGCAAAATTCTGGTTTTGCTAATTTCTGTTCTTTAAATCATGGGACTATCTCATACAGCGAGATAGTCCCTTTTCCTGGCTGTCTTCTGTATTCACGCCGCCCGCAATTCATCCTCCGCCGTGTCCAACATGTCCTGCACGCCTGTACCGTAACCGCGCGTCGGATCATTTACGAACACATGAGTCACAGCGCCCACAATGTGCCCATCCTGAATGATCGGACTGCCGGACATGCCCTGCACGATTCCGCCGGCCGCTTCGATCAGCCGTGCATCCGTCACGTGTACCACGATGGAACGCACAGGTGACGCGCCGCGTGACTCAATGTGCTCAATTTCGCAATCAAACGCTTCCACGCTGTCCGAAATGGTGGTCAGAAGCTGTGCGCTGCCCGAATGCGCCCTACCCACAGGTAACCCTTGCGGATACATTAAATCCGACACATCTGCAGCATAATAACTGCCGTAGATGCCCATATCGCCATTAACCGACACTTCGCCGATCTGCTGAGCATCGCCCAGAAAGTCGCCCACAATCTCGCCCGGCCGGCCCTTTGCGCCACTGTTGATCTGCACAATTCTGCTGTTGTAGAGCCCGCCCTCGGAAACCGGCAGCGTCACGCCCGTGTCCACATCCGATATGGCGTGACCAAGCGCGCCGAACGTGCCGGTTTCAGGATCGATATAGGTGAGCGTACCTACGCCCGCTGTGCTGGTTCGCACCCACGCGCCAATGCGCGTTTGCCCATCGCGCGGATCGGCCACAGGCGTCAGCTTCACTTGCTTCTCGCGGCTGTTGCGCATGATGGTCACCGTCGCATCCTCCCCTGCGCGCAGCAGTACCGCCAGATCCGCCGCCGTGTTCACCGCATTATCATTGATCCGGGTAATCACATCGCCGGCCTTTAGCCCTGCCTGCTGCGCCGGACTCGCATATTGCCCGATATCCGATGTGCCGACCACCACCAGCCCTTCCGTGGCAATTGCGATACCCACCGATTTGCCGCCGGGTATCAACAGCCGTTCAGACGCAGCTTCCGCTGACGCGCCGCTGCCTGCAAGCGTCAAATGCGTGCTCTGCACCGCTTCAGGCGCATCGCCTTGCCCTGCCAGTGCCAGCGCCACTGCGCCCGCCAGCGCCAGCAGGCGCAACCGTCTGACCGGTCCGTTCCTCATCGCTTTCATATTTATACCACCCCCGCTGCATTTTGCGATCCGATACGCGGTCGCAGTCTTAATCTCTCCGCGCCGAATTTCGTGCATGCTGCCAATTTGTCCGATATGCTGGGAATTTTCCGCATTCAAAGGCACGTTCGACAGCGTTTTGCACAAAATCGGCATGCTTTTCCTCAGTTACCAGGATTTTAACCGCGTTCACCCGCAAATAAACCATTTTTCGCCGAAAAACAGTTGCGTTCGCTCCACGAAACGTCTATAATAGTAGAATATCATGGAGGATTTTGCGATGGCAGCTGGTTCAATCGCTCAAATCAATTTTGATGAAGTGCACGGC
>CAKUDW010000190.1 GCA_934645275.1 uncultured Clostridia bacterium | reverse complement strand
CCCTGATCGACGCCACCACCTTTGAGCTGTACCTGAAAAACATGCGCCAGTACATGGCCGACGGCATTCAGGAGGGCGATCTGATTATCTTCAACCGTTGCTCGGACGACACGCCCAAGAGCAAGTGGCGGCGCGCAGCGCTGGCCATGAACAATACCGCCCGCATTTTCTTTGAAAATCCGGACGGCAGCATGGACGACGGCGTTTCCGACGAAGACCTGCCCTACGACGTCAACCATCAGCCCATCGAAATCGGCGATAAGGATTTCGGTATCTTTTACCTGGACGCGATGGAGCATCCCGACCGCTACGACGGCAAGACGATTCGCGCGCGCGGCCGCGCCTTCCGCATGCAGGACATGCCCAAGCACTGCTTCGTTTTCGGCCGCCACGCCATGACCTGCTGTGTCAACGATATCGGCGGTATCGGTTTTCTCTGCCGGTATCAGGATAAAATGCCCGGCGCAAACGACTGGATTTTCCTGACTGCGAAGGCCGAGGCCTCGTTCAGCCCGCTGCATGGCCGCGATGCGATCATCCTGATTGAGGAAAAGCGTGAACCCGCCGCCCCACCCGAGGAAGAGCTGGTGTATTTTACCAACTGAATTTTCGGCTGAAAAGGCCGCAAAAGCGCGCTTCACCCCTTGTGTTTTGCGCGCAGGTATGGTATGATTATGTAAAGAATTATCGATGTCTTTCTCCTGCAAGCGTCACCCCGCAGAGTGCGGCGGGCTGCGGCGCAAATTTCCGGATTCTCGTTCGGCGTTATCGAAATCTGCGCCCAGGCGTTGCGGTTTCGATGCGGCGGCTGAATTCCGGCGTGTTGAGAAGCATCGATAAACTGTCCCGAATTAACCAAGGAGTGTTTTGAAAAAATGAAGCGCAAGTTCCTGAAGCCCCTCGTTTGCATTTTGCTGGCGGTAAGCATGCTGCTGACGCCGTTGTCCGCCATGGCTGCGAGCAGCAAGGCATACATCATGCGCGTCAATGTCAGCGGCGCGCGCCTGCATTCCGACACCGGTGCCGACCGCACTGTGATTGCCAAGCTCGCCAAGGGTACGAAGGTGCTCTATTGGGGCTCCAAGAACGACGCGATGTGTAAGGTCGTCACCCAATCCGGCAAGGTAGGCTATATCTATAAAAACTACCTTTCCACCTACGGCGTTGTGAAGAAGAGTGCCGTCTATACCACCCGCGCCACAACAAAGCTCTATAAGCGCTCCGGTTCCTCGCTGAAGAGCAACGGAACATTGTCGGCGGGTAAGTATGTAGTGGTGTATCGCACCTACGGCAACTGGGCCTATGTGAAAACCATGTCCGGCAAGGGCGCTTATGTGAATAAGAGCTATCTTAAAAAGGCGTTCTGATTCGCTGAATAAGCCCTGTCTGGTATATGAAAAGGCTGTGTGATTGGCAATTCCATTCGCACAGTCTTTTCTTTGCACCAATTGCAGCGCTTTCAAGGTTGGCCTGCCACGGAACTTGCCCCTACGAAGCTTACATCGCCCCGTGAAACCGCTGCACTGTTGACAGGGCGGTATTTGTTTATTATAATTAAAAACGCATATTGCAGAACGCTTGTTTTATTAAGAATTGTGGATGCCTTCTTACTCAGAGCCATCCACCCACAAAACACTTGTTTTGCTAATTCTTATCCTTTAGAGAATTGTGGATGTCCCTCACCAGAGCCGCCCACCTGCAAAACTCTCATCTTGCTAATTCTTATCTTATTTCGGAAAAGGAGGGCAGATAATGGGCTTTCTTTCCTATTGCCTGAGCTTTTATCGTGACGAACTGGGAAAGCTGGAGAACCGCATTCCAACCGAAGCCGGCCTGTACCGCGCCCGCCAGCTTCTTCGCATGCTGGATGACCTCGCGGACGAGGGCTATACTGCCCTGAATGATCGGCTCGAAGCGGCGCACTGCGGCGTGACGGAACTGCGCAAATATCTGGCCAGGAACCGTGTAAAACCGTTTTCGCCCGTTGGAAACCGGGTCGACGCCGCCCGTCTCCACTACTCGATTCAGGAAAGCGAACTGCGCAGCGCAATCGCCCAGGCGATGAACGCGGCAGCCGCAATGCCGAATGCGCCTCGCGCCCCGTTTACGGAAAACCTGCACCAATTCTGCCGATGGATTGGCTATGAACATAAAACGGCCTACATCTTTCTCCTGCGCGATGCGCTCCTGCCGTTTGTCTACTGCCTTGAGCAGGGCAGACAGCGTCTCTACCCGTGGCTGCTCAGCCGAAAATCCTTCGCAACGCTTACCGGCCAGGCAGCCGCGGACGACGCCGTCAGGGCCTGCATATACGCCGCGTTGGAATCTGGCTGCACGGATTATCCATCGTTCATCCGCACCGTTCTACCCGCCATGCGAAGGGCAATCGGCGCTTATCCACAGGCAAGGGAGCGCATCGATTCCATGTTGGCAGATATTGACGCAGAGAGGATTCTGGTCGTTGAATCCGGCTGTGCGGGTACCTTTCCATTGCTCCTGATGGCGTTGGATGAACGCGTAGATATGAAAATGTACACGACTTATCCCTATTTGACCGACGTCTTGGGAAAGCGCGTATACACTTCTCGCTACGAGGAAAACCGACTCTTTGAAACCATGGCAGCTCAGGCGCTGTATTTCCGCTTTTCTGAGCTGCGAAACGGACAGTTTTACATACAAACCTGCACAGACACAGCGATCGAAACGCGCGCGTTGGCCGAAATCCATGCGATGATGCAATTCGCAGAGGCTGACGCACCGCGCTACAGCAGCTCGTAGAATCCGTGGACATTTCCCAAAATAAAGCGTCCGCTGTCATTTCCATCGACATAATGAATGATATAAACGCATTTTTAGCACATTTTGTGGCAGGAAATCGTGGCGCGAAGTCGAATATTATATTGGTTTTCCGTTTTAAATTTTCTCTTAATAAATGTGAGCACGTATAAATCAATAGCAAAGGAGCGTCTGTCATCATGGATTACGCAAAGGAGTCCCTGCGCCTGCACGGCGAATGGAAGGGCAAAATTGAAATCAACCCCCGCGTTCCTGTTTCCACCAAGGACGATCTCTCGCTGGCCTACACGCCCGGCGTCGCGCAGCCCTGTCTGGAAATTCAGAAGGATCTTTCAAAGAGCTACGATCTCACGCTGCGCCACAATCTCTGCGCCGTCATTACCGACGGTTCAGCGGTGCTGGGTCTGGGCGACATCGGCCCGGAGGCCGGCATGCCCGTCATGGAGGGCAAGTGCGTGCTGTTCAAGGCCTTCGGCGGCGTAGACGCCTTCCCGATCTGCCTCAAGACCAAGGACGTGGATGAATTCGTCAACGCGGTATACCTGATGTCCGGCTCCTTCGGCGGCGTGAATCTGGAGGACATTTCCGCGCCCCGCTGCTTCGAAATCGAACGCAAGCTGAAGGAAAAGTGCGATATTCCGATTTTCCATGACGACCAGCACGGCACCGCCGTGATTACTCTGGCGGGTCTTACCAACGCGCTGAAGGTCGTCGGCAAGAAGCGCGAGGAAGTGCGCATCGTTACCTCCGGCGCAGGCGCGGCGGCCATCGCCATTGTGAAGCTGCTGCTCTCCGCAGGCTTTAAAAACGTCACCATGTGCGACCGCACCGGTGCAATCTACGCCGGCCGTGAAAAGCTGAACTGGATCAAGGAAGAAATGGCGCAGGTCACCAACCCCGACCACCTCAAGGGCAGCCTGGCAGATGTGATCCGCGGCGCGGACGTGTTTATCGGCGTATCCGCCCCCGACCTGCTGACGAAGGAAATGGTATCCACCATGAATAAGGACGCCATTATCTTTGCATGCGCCAACCCCACCCCCGAAATCTTCCCCGACGAGGCGAAGGCGGGCGGCGCGCGCGTGGTTTCCACCGGCCGCAGCGATTATCCGAACCAGATCAACAACGTGCTCGCCTTCCCCGGCATCTTCCGCGGCGCGTTCGATGTGCGCGCCAGCGACATCAATGAGGAAATGAAGATGGCCGCCGCCAAGGCGCTGGCCGACCTGATTTCTGACGATGAGCTGAACGAGGACTACATCATCCCCGCCGCGTTCGATCCGCGCGTCGGTCCCGCCGTGGCCAAGGCCGTGGCTGAAGCCGCCCGCAAAACCGGCGTGGCAAGAATCTGAAAAAGCCGAAGCATGTAAGTTGAGAACCTCGCTCCATTCGGAGCGAGGTTCTCTCAGGCTGTCGAAAAACCAGGGGGGGGGTGTTCGAGAAGGTCGAAGCCCTCTCGAATTTCCAATCGCGCCCAGCGGCGTGTACGGTGG
>CAKUDW010000189.1 GCA_934645275.1 uncultured Clostridia bacterium | reverse complement strand
TCGGCAGCCAGGCGCTTGGCGTCCGGACCGACGACGTCCTTTGCGAGCTGAACTTCGAAACCAAGCTTCTCACTCAGGCGCTTCGCGACCGGTGCGAGGGAATACTTCATATTGAATTCTCCCTTGGGACGGCCCAGATGCGAGCAGAGGATAACCGCGGCTTTATGGTCGAGCAGGTACTTGATGGTGGGAAGCGCGGCGTTAATGCGCGTTTCATCGGTAATATTCAGATCTGCATCCAGCGGGACGTTAAAGTCGCAGCGGACGAGGACTTTTTTGCCGGAAACCTGGATATCTTCAACGGTCATTTTGTTCAGATTCATGTTCTTCCACTCCTTACTTACAAGTTTATATCTCTATTTTACCACATATCTGGAGGAAATAAAAGTTAGTTTTCTGCAATGAACGGCTGAAATTTGTTATTTTGGGCCCACAGGACGGTTTCGACGGCATGCAACCCCCAACACATTTAACGAACCATTGTTATAATGCAGCTTCGGAGGGTTAACGCATATATGAATGAAGCGATTATCCGTCTTGACGACGTTGTATTTAAATATGAGGATAGCGAAACGCCGGCCGTGAACCACGTTTCTATGGAAGTGGCACGCGGTGAATTTCTGGCGGTGCTTGGCCGAAATGGCAGCGGCAAATCTACGCTGGCGAGGCTGTTGAACGCGCTGCTCACGCCCAATTCGGGCAGCGTGACAGTGGACGGCGTACAGGCCTCGGCGGACGATCCCTACGCCGTGCGCGAGCGCTGCGGTATGGTGTTTCAGAACCCGGATAATCAAATCGTATCCACTGTTGTGGAAGAAGACTGCGCTTTCGGGCTTGAAAACATGGGCGTGCCTACGGCGCAGATTCGCGGTCGTGTGGAAGAGGCGCTGCGCGAAGTGGGCATGCTTGATCGCGCGCTCTCGTCGCCGAGCATGCTGTCGGGCGGACAGAAACAACGCGTAGCCATCGCGGGCGTGCTGGCGATGCGGCCAAAGATCATCGTGTTTGACGAATCCACGGCCATGCTCGACCCGTCGGGTCGCCGCGACGTGTTCGATGTGGCGCGGCGCATTAATCGCGAGGACGGTGTGACGGTGATTTGGATTACCCACTTTATGGAAGAAGCGGTACGCGCCGATCGCGTGCTGGTGATGGATCAGGGGCATATTGAGCTTCAGGGTACGCCGCTTCAGGTTTTTTCCAAGGTGGACGACGTGCTGCGGCTGGGGCTGGATGTGCCTGAAATGATGAAGCTGTCCAAATGGCTGTGCGAGGCGGGCGTTGAAAACCTGCGCGGCGATATACTTACGGTTGAAGAAATGGCGGTGGAACTGTGCCGGTTGAAATAAAGCATCTGACGCATGTGTACATGCCCGGTTCACCCTTTGAAACAAAGGCGCTGGACGATGTGAGCCTGAAAATTGAGGACGGTGAGTTCATCGGCCTGATCGGACATACAGGCAGTGGAAAATCCACGCTGATCGCGTACATGGACGCACTGGAGCGTGCAAAGCCCGGCTGCGTGTTCGTTAATGGAGTTGATCTGGGCGCGGGCGGCGTGAATTTGACGCGAGTTCGCCGCGAGGTAGGACTGGTGTTTCAATATCCTGAATATCAACTGTTTGAGGAGACCGTCGGACAGGACGTCGCCTTCGGACCGAAGAATCTGGGCCTTTCCGAGGAGGAGATTACCGCCAGCGTGAAGCGCGCGCTGGCGCTGGTGGGTTTGGACGAGCGCATCGCACAGTCTTCGCCGTTTGCGCTGTCGGGCGGCCAGAAGCGCCGCGCGGCCATTGCAGGCGTGCTGGCGATGAATCCGTCCATACTGGTGCTGGACGAACCGGCTGCCGGGCTTGATCCAGCTGGACGGCGCGAAATGCTGGAGATGATTCGAGGCATTCATGAGAGCGGCGTGACGGTGGTTATGGTCTCACATTCGATGGATGACGTGGGCAAATACTGCGATAGGCTCTACGTGCTCAATCACGGCAAAATCGCGCTGGAGGGCGCTCCTGCCGAGGTATTTACGCACGGCGAGGAGCTGCGCGCCATCGGGTTGGACGTACCGGAGTGCGCGCGTCTGGCGGCTTTGCTTCGCGAAAAGGGCTTTGAAATCGATGAGCGCGCCTTCAGTCTGGAGGACGTCGGCGCGGCTATCTTGAAGAATCTGAACAAAGGCGGGATGGGGAAATGATGAACAACGTTACGCTGGGGCAGTACTTTCCCGGCGATTCCTTCCTCTACCGGCTGGATTCGCGCATGAAGATGATACTCACGATCGCGCTGATCGTGGTGGTATTTGTCACGAAACGCTTCGTGGGCTTCGGGCTGCTGCTACTGTTTGTGATCTGGTGTGCCATATCCACGAAGATCGGCCTGAAATACATGTTCAAGGGCCTGAAGCCGCTGTTTGTGATTATCGCGCTTACGTTTGTGTTGAACCTGTTCCTGATGAAAGACGGCGACGTGCTCGTGAAGCTGTGGTTTATTGAAATTACCTCCGGCGGCCTGCGCACGGCGCTGTTCATGGCGGCACGCATCATACTGCTGGTACTTTGTTCGCAGATGCTCACGTTTACCACTTCGCCCATTTCACTGACGGACGGCCTGGAATCGCTGATGCGGCCGCTGTCGAAGGTAGGCTTCCCGGCGCATGAGATCTCAATGATGATGTCCATTGCGCTGCGCTTTATTCCGACGCTGATGGAGGAGGCCGGTAAGATTCGCCGGGCGCAGATGGCGCGCGGTGCAGATTTCGAATCTGGACGGCTGCTTCAGCGCGCAAAGGCCATGGTGCCGCTGCTGGTGCCGCTGTTCGTGAGCGCGTTTCGTCGGGCGGACGAGCTGGCGATGGCCATGGATGCGCGCTGCTATCGCGGCGCGCAGGGGCGCACGCGCATGAAGCAGCTGAAGCTCGGCTGGCGTGACGGTGCGGCGGCCGCGGCGGTGGCGGGTATGCTGGCGCTAACGCTGGTGCTCAACCGCATGCCGCTGATATGATGCGGAGGTATGCGCGTTGAGAAGGATTCATCTGGTTGTGGAATATGATGGCACCGACTACGCGGGCTGGCAGCGTCAGAGCAATGCCATGACGGTGCAGGAACAGCTGGAGCGCGCCGTGAAACGGTTGACGAGTGAAACGGTGTGTGTTTCCGGTGCGAGCAGAACGGATGCGGGCGTGCACGCGCTGGGTCAGTCGGCGCATTTTGACACCGAGTCGCGCATTCCGGCGGATAAGTTCAGCTTTGCGCTCAATACGTTGCTGCCGCCGGACATCCGCGTGGTGAAATCGGAAGAAGTAGCTGCCGATTTCCATTCGCGCTTTTCGGGGCACGGCAAGCGCTACCGCTACCTGATTCACGCAGCGCCGCATGCGGGCGCATTGAACCGGCGCACGCACGCGCATGGGATTTACCCGCTGGATGTGGACAAAATGCAGCGCGAAGCGCTCGACCTCGTCGGCACGCACGACTTCGCGGCCTTTGCCGCCAGCGGCAGCGTGGTCAAGGATACGGTGCGTACTATTTACCGCGCAGATGTGTACCGAAACGGCAGCGAAATATGTCTGATTGTGGAGGGCAACGGTTTTCTGTACAATATGGTGCGAATCATTGCGGGTACGCTGATCGGCGTGGGCTCCGGAAAGCTCAAACCGGGCGCGTTTCGGCGCGCCATTGAAAGCGGAAGTCGCCTTGATTTGGGTGTAACCGCCCCCGCGCATGGGCTGACGCTAATGGAGGTTTTCTATACCCCGGAGGAGGAGAAAAAATGACCGTTACAAACGTCATGCGCCTGCTCAGGCAGGCTGGAGTACCGTTTGAGGCGTCCGAATACGAGGTGGACGAATCTGATCTGAGCGGCATGCATCTGGCGGCGCAGCTGGGCGTGGATCCAGACTGCGTGTTTAAAACGCTGGTGACGCGCGGCGAAAAGAACGGGCTGCACGTGTTCTGCATTCCTGCGCCCGCGGAGCTGGATTTGAAAAAATGCGCGCAGGTAGCAGGCGAGAAGAAGATAGAAATGATTCATATAAAGGATTTGCTGCCGCTCACCGGCTATATCCGCGGCGGCTGTTCGCCGGTGGGCATGAAGAAAAAGTATCCTACGACGTTGGACGAAACGGCCATACTTTTCGATAAGATCTACGTGTCGGCCGGTCAGCGCGGCGTGCAGGTGATCGTAAACCCGGAGCAGTTGGCCGAATACGTGGGCGCAAATTTCGTGGACGTTACCAAATAACAGGCGGCGAGGGGAGAAGCTTTACCAATGAAAGCGGTTAATTTTGATTTTAATGGCACGCTCTACAACGATACAAATCTTCACCGCACTGCCTGGCAC
>CAKUDW010000188.1 GCA_934645275.1 uncultured Clostridia bacterium | reverse complement strand
CAGACACATTGACGGTAAATGACGCCGAATATACCGTAATCAAGCTCCTTGGAAAAGGCAAGGGTGGCTATTCCTATCTTGTGACGGATGGCAGGAGAGAATATGTCCTCAAGCAAATCCACCACGAGCCGTGTGCGTACTATGCCTTTGGCGATAAGCTGCAATCTGAGTTGCGCGGTTATGAAACGCTGCGCAACCTTGGAATCCACATGCCAAAGCTTCTGTCGGTAGATGTTTCACAGGAACGCATTTTGAAGGAGTACATTTCCGGACCGACGGTCGCGGAGATGCTTGAGGCGGGGCAAGTGGAATCCGGCTGGGTGGAGCAGGTACGCGCGATGTGCCGCGTATTGTATCCGGTTGGATTGAACATCGACTACTATCCCACCAATTTCGTCCCGCGTGATGGAATACTTTACTACATCGACTACGAGTGCAATGCCTATATGGAGCAGTGGGACTTTGAGCATTGGGGAATCCAGTATTGGGCAAAAGATAAAGACTGATCTGGGAGGACATATCATGTTAAAACGAACACGGCAATGCATCGGTATTCTGGCAGCACTTTCAAAGCACATTTGCCGTACTAAAAGCATTTTGAAAGCGGGTGCTGCCTGCCTACCGGTAGTCTTTTTTCCGGACAGTAGACTTTGAAAAGCGTAAGAAAAGAGGGATAAAATATGATTTCAATGAATCGAAGATGTGAGCGTCTACCGAGCTGGATAATCTTCTTGAAGCCGGAACTTATGTTTCGTTTGCGCCGGACGGCGCGAATAATCATTCGCACCCGAACACAAAGGGCTTTGAGTATTATCAGACGACCTTCAGAGTTGGAGACGAGTGGTATAGCGGACTCGTGAATGTTCGCATCACAGACGATGACGCTAAAATTTTCTACGATGTGACGAAGATAAAAAATATCACCGAGAGCATTGCAAGTCGATATGGGAATATCCCACATGCCGCATCTCTCAGTGACAAGTCTACCGTAGCACAGAATGGCGCTGATGTCAATACCCCGCCTGGGCATTTAAGCGGAAAAACATCAAATAATCAAGTCAGTCTTTCCCTGAACACCGGCGTCCTCGACGCGCAGAATCAGCGCGACACGGATAGTGCGATCAACTATCTGGCCGGACAGCTTGTGGACAACGGCCCGCGCGCAGCGGAGATTGCCAAGGCGCTGGGTAGCATGCAGCAGGCGGTAGAGGCAGCACAGGAGGCGCAGGGTATTCAGCGCGACAACCTGCAGATCATACGTGACATGACGGACAGCTTATATCCAATTTATGCCTAGGCATTTTCAATACATCTGCGGTATGTATGGTTTGATGCCGAGCATGACGGGTGCGGAACAAAGCGCAATCATTCACGACAATAGAAAACTTTTATAGGAGGAACCAATGAAAAACCATAAGAAAACAGTCACGACGCTGCTAATTGCAGCAGTAATGCTGATCGCCGTTTTTATGACGGGATGCACTGCGCTGTCAGAAATCCAAGCTAACACAAATTTCTCTGATGAAGAATTTGCCAAATTGTCTGCCATGCAATTTGATGGTTACGAGGAAATGACCGTTTCGAAATTTCAAAACAAGGTGTGGGAATTGACCGACACGAACGAATATCGCAGTTTGTTGGAGCGGTTTTCCCGCGATACGACTTTATATGAACAAAGAGACAGCGACGCGCTTGTGTCTTTCCTGTTTTATACGTTGGAGCCCCTCACGGCTGAAAAGTGGCGGATACGGGATTTTAGAGGAGGTACAACGACGGATTATCCCGGTGCTATCGATAATGCCTCGCTGGAATTTGTTTATAGCCTTACTATTCAAAATGCCGATACGCTGACTGTCGGTGAATACAATGCTGCGTGTTTGAGCGTTGCAAACGGGCTACAAAATATCCTGCAAGACAAAACAAAAGAACAGTTAGAAAACAATTCATCCATGCGGGAAGCGATCGATGCTGAAATCGAAAAGCTGAAAGAACAATGGAATACAGATGACCTGCAAGTTTCCGTGAAATACTTCTTCAAGCCCCTTTCAGAACTGGACGCTGGAAATGGGGAACAGGAAAACAGTCTCCAAGGACAGGAACACCGGGAATATCCGAATGGCACGGAGGAAGATTACCGTTCTTTATTGAATTTGAAAACCGCCGATTACCAGAGCAAATCCGTTGCGGATTTTAATATGGAGCTGTTGGAATGGGCAGATAACAATTCGGAACGAATGGCGCGGATCACGGACGATGTTGACTATCAGGATTTTTCCGTGGATCTGAGCAGTGACGAGCTCTCTTTTGTAACATTGACTACATGGCTTTCCAGAGTAGAAAACGGAAAGCATGTACAAAGTCATTATACGGGGCAGGCAGAGGAAGACCCCAGCTATAATCAGTATCTTCCGTTAAAAACAACGGGAGAAGACGGACACGGCGGCGCATGGTGTGATCTATACTACCAATTTTCCTATCATATCGCAGACAAGCAGACGCTGACTGTTGGAGAACGTGACAATTGCATCGGCAATATGCTGCGCGGGATAGAAGATTTTTGGAACAGAACAGATATGGAAGAAATGCTGAGCATGGAAAAAGACGATATGGTAAGTAAGCTGCAAGGGATTGCGGCAGAATACAGTGATGAGAACATAGCAATTACAATTCGTGGAGATTCTGTATGGTTTGAGAAGATAGACGAGCGAAACAGGGAATTTAATTAAGAAATAATCATTGTAGGGTGTATGAAAACATGAAATGTAAGTATTTTGCAGCCATTGTGTTCGCGGCGATGTTGCTGCTCTCCCTCACGGCCTGTGGAAAGCTGCCGTTCCTCAGTAAGGGCGGCCAAGGTACTTCCATTACGGAAAATATAGATGAATTGGTTGACGTTACCCCTTCCGCAGATACAAGCATTTCGCCCAATGCGGATACCGCCGCTGATGATTCGTGGAGGGCCGAATTTGAAAAAAGCCTGCTGGAGAACTACGGCGTCAAACCGGATCACTACGAGGAACTGGGCAATGGCGTGTATCAGGTCTATGTAGAGATTGACGGCCAAGTTGTTCCCTATGTCGCGGTGGATTCTGCGACAGGTGATTATCATGGGTAAAATCAAATAACGACGTGAGCGCCGGATGCATAAACATGGGGCCGATAATCCGTGAGCCAACAGGCAACACGAGTTATCGGCCCTCTTTTAAAGGATGAGAATTAGCAAAACTGGAGTTTAGCGGGCCGGCGAATTCCCAAGGAATGCACCGGCAGTTCCTTAAGGAGAAACACCAGCCAAGTCAGCGTTTTCCAGGTTGGCGGAACCGTCCAAATCCTGACTCAACAGGACTGCTTATTGAAGCCGCTATTGCTCAACCTCTGTCGATTACCTTGGTGAGCAGCGCGTTGCTGCGCTTCAAAAAATCTACCATGCGCTCAGCCACCAGCGGCTGACGCGCCATCTCGGCCAGATCGGCAACCTGCGCGCAGATTTCACGGCTTAAATCATTGTCCTCGGAGCCTTCGAGCCACTTAATCAGCGGATGACGGCTGTTGAGCACCAGCGTGCGCTTTTCAGGCAGTTTCATCGAGCCGTTGCCCCAACGCGCGCTCATTTCAGAAAAGCGGCGGTTCTGTTCATCCACGGTAATCATGGCGATGGCGTCCTCGGCCTTGAAAGGCTTGAGCTGTACGGCCACTTCCTGATCGTTCATCGCTTCGCGGAAACGCTTTTCCAGTTCGGCGCGCGCCGTTTCGTCGGTTTCGCCTTCCTCAGTCAATCCGTCAGCCGCCGCATCTACGCGTTTGAAGGCGAGCTTTTCCTCGCCTGCGTCGTATTCCAGGAAGCTGATAAAGTTCGCGTCGATCAGCGTGTCCAGCAGTACCACGTCCTTGCCCTGGTCGGTGTACATCTTAATCATCTGTGCCTGGCGCTTTTCATCGCTGGCGTAATACACGGTGCGCGTGTCGCCATCGCAGTTCTTTTCGGCATATTCGGCCAGCGTCATATACTTGCCGTCCGTGGTCTTATACAGTATGGCGGCCTTTACGCGCTCATAGAACTTGCTGTCCTTGATGCAGCCGTACTTCACGAAGGGATGAATATCGTCCCAGTAGCGCTGGTAATCATCGCGGCGGGTATTGAACTCGGTCATCAGCCGGTCGGCAACCTTGCGGGTGATGTAGGCGGCCATCTTTTTCACGTAGCCGTCGTTTTGCAGGAACGAGCGCGACACGTTCAGCGGCAGATCGGGGCAGTCGATTGCGCCCTTGAGCAGCATCAGAAATTCCGGAATGACTTCCTTGATGTTGTCGGCCACGAAAACCTGATTGTTGTACAGTTTGATAACACCTTCGTTG
>CAKUDW010000187.1 GCA_934645275.1 uncultured Clostridia bacterium | reverse complement strand
GCCTGCCCGTGGCGGTGTTCGCACAGGGCGCGGGTCAGGACGCCTTCACTGGCTACTATGACAACACCGAAATCTATAATAAGCTGGCAGCGCTGGTGGACGTGCAGTAAATCCGGCAGCGGTGAGAACCTGAGGGTGACAGTGGGCGGGGGAGCTTGCTTCCCCGCTTACCTGTTATCAAAAAACTTTTTTGACAAGGTGTGAGGGCGGGCACCCACCTGCTCTTTGCATACGGGGAGGGAAAGAAATGCTCAACAGGTTTCGCAAACGAAGAACGTTCGTTCCTGTGGCGCTGTCGCTGGCGCTCATGATCGCGCTGCTGCTTTTGCCTACCGGCTATGAAGGTGCGCTGAACTATCGCAATGCGGATCGGGTGCGGGCCCGGGTGTTGACCACCGACGAGAGCGACATTGTGGATACGGGACTGGTGCGTACCGGCGAGCAGCGCTGCCGGGTGAAAATTCTCGGCGGACAGTTCAGGGGCACAGAGACCGACGCGGTCAACCGCTTAAACGGTTCACTGGCGCAGGACAAGATATTCGAGCCGGGCGACACGGCCTACGTCGTGGTCAGCTACAGCGGCGGCGCGATTACCTCCGTTACCATGGCAGATCATTTTCGCCTGGGCGGCGAGGCCATTTTGGCCGGATTGTTTTTGCTGCTCCTGCTACTGTTTGCGCGGGGCACGGGCCTGCGCGCTATTCTGTCCTTTATCGATACGATTCTCCTGATGTGGAAGGTGCTGGTTCCCTGCCTCCTGAAGGGTTATAATCCCATCTGGGTGGCCATGGGCCTGGTGATGCTGCTGACGGTGTTGATTCTGAGCCTGATTTACGGCCTCGACAGGCGCTGCGCGGCGGCGGTCTCCGGCGCGGCGCTGGGCATATTGGTCACGGCGGTGTTGGGTTACTGCTTTACAGATCTGTTCCACATTCACGGCGCAGTGATGGAATCCAGCGAGAGCCTGCTCTACGCCGGGTATGCCCATCTCGATCTGACGAAGATATTTGTCGCGTCCATCTTTCTTGGTTCGTCCGGCGCAGTGATGGATCTGTCGGTGGACATTTGCTCCGCCGTGTATGAAGTGGTGCAGAAGCGCCCGGACATTTCCGCGCGGGAAGCGATCGGCTCGGGCTTTGCCGTGGGGCGCGCGGCCTGCGGTTCCACCACGACCACGCTGCTGCTGGCCTATTCGGGCAGCTATGTGGCGCTGCTGATGGTGTTCATGGCGCAGGGTACGCCGGTGGGCATGATGCTCAACTACAAGTACGTCGCCGCCGAGATCGTACACACCGTGGTCGGTTCCTTCGGATTGGTGACCGTCGCGCCGCTGACCGCCATTACCAGCGGCCTGCTGCTGACGCGCCGCAGACATGCAGATAAAGCGGAGGAGAGAACGCTGCAATGAGCGTCCTCTCCTAATACCATACAATATGTGTTTATCCGTACATCTTGCCCAGAATGAAGCGAATCAGCGGGCCGGGCAACAGCTTCGACAGTAGCACGCAGCCCTTGTAGGCGAGGCCAATGGTGTTGTACGGCGCGACGCGCTTCTTCAGCGCCAGTCGCGCGATGAAGCGCCCGGCGGTGGCGGGGCTCATGCCGGTCTGCTCGTCGTGTTCCATGCGGGCAACCGATTTTTTGATGCGTCCGCCATACTCCACGTCGCCGGCAATGCTCTTTCGACGCGCAGCGGTAAAGCCGGTCTTAATATCGCCGGGCATCACGCAGCACACGCTCACGCCATAGGGCTTGACTTCGTTAGCTACGGCCATCGTCATGGCGCTGACCGCGGCCTTCGAAATGGAATACCACGCTTGAAACGGTATGGGCAGCGGCCCGGCCACGGAGCTGAGATTCACGATGCGGCCCCGCCCCGCGCGGCGCATGTGCGGCAGCACGGCGCGAATGGTGTTGTCCATGCCAAAGAGGTTGACCTCCATCAGCCGGTGCGAGTCGGCGGATTCGGTAAATTCAAACGCGCCGGAAATGCCGTAGCCCGCATTGTTGACGAGGATATCGATGCGGCCCGCCTCCCGCACGACCGCGTCCACGGCTTCGCGCACGGCGTTTTCGTCCGTCACGTCCACGCGCATGTGGCGCATGAAATCGAACTGCGCGTCGCGGCGGCTGAATTCATACACGCGGCAACCCGCCGCGGCCAGCACCCGGGCCGTTTCCAGCCCGATGCCGCTGGAGCCGCCGGTGATAATGGCGATTCTTTCCATAATTTGTGCCGACCTCACTTCACGCGTGCGAGCACGTCGGCCATCACGTCGGCAGCTTCGTCTACCAGCGCTTCGGTCAGCGACGCCATGCAGCTCACCCGCAGCAGGCAGCCCTCCTTCGGCGCGGCCGGAGGCAGCACGGGGTTGACGTATACGCCTTCGTCAAAGAGCGTCTTGGCGACGGTCAGCGTGCGCACGGGATCATAGGTATATACGGGTACGATGGGCGTGGTGGCTTCGATGATCGGCACGCCGCGCTGTTTCATGGCCGAGCGGCAGTAGTTGCTGATGTGGCTCAGGCGGTCTACGATTTCCGGATGCGCTTCGATATAGCGCAGCGACGCGAGCGCCACGGCACAGCTGGCCGGGGGGATGGCCGCCGCAAACATGAACGGGCGGGAATTGTGGCGCGCGTAGTCGATTACGTCGGCGCGCGCGGCCATGTAGCCGCCCAGGCTGGCCAGCGACTTGCTGAAGGTACCCATGTAGATGTCCACCTTGTCCTCAAGCCCGTAGTAGCTGGCGGTGCCGCGGCCGCCCTCGCCGAGCACGCCGAAGCCGTGCGCATCGTCCACCATCACGCGCGCGCCGTACTTTTCAGCCAGGCGGCAGATTTCCGGCAGGTTCGCGATATCACCCTGCATGGAAAACACGCCGTCGGTGATGATCAGTCTGCCCGCATTATCCGGGATTTTTTTCAACTGCATTTCCAGCTCTTCCATGTTCTGGTGGCCGTAGGTCAACATGCGGCCGTAGCTCAGGCGGCAGCCATCGTAGATGGAAGCATGATTTTCGCGGTCGCAAATCACATAGTCGCCGTGGCCCACGATGGCGGAAATGATGCCCAGATTCGACTGGAAGCCGGTCGGGAAGGTCATTACCGCTTCCTTGCGCAGAAACGCCGCCAGCTCGCGTTCAAGCTCCAGGTGCATGGTGAGGGTACCGTTCATGAAGCGCGAACCGGAGACGCCGGTACCGAAGGTTTTCAGCGCGTCTACGCCGGCCTGAATGATCTCCGGGTTCTCCGTCAGGCCCAGATAGTTGTTGGAGCCGAGCATGATGCGGCGCTTGCCCTCCATGATGACTTCAGGGGCCTGCCGTGATTCCAGCGCGTGGAAGTAGGGGTAAATGCCCATGGCGCGGTATTCGTTGGCGAGGGTGTAGTTTTCGCACTTTTCAAAGATGTCCTGATACTGCTTGTCCTGCATGCGCTGCAAGCTCCTTTCACGAATAGAATGCATAGGTAAAAATTGGCTTAAACTGATTTTATTATACGCATCTTATACGTTTGTGTCAATCATGGCGGGCAAAAAACATGCCGCGCCGCCTGAATATGGCTTTTTTGCAGAAAAATTCACAATTAACCCCTTGAAAACGTCGGAAATATCCTTATAATAATGTATTGGCGCATCCTTGCCACGGCGAAGCGGCCGTGGCCCAAGTCCATAAGGAGGTGAAAACACATGAATCAATACGAAGTCATGTACGTCATTGACGCAGCGCTGGAGGACAGCGCTCGCATCGAGCTGATCAACCGTTTTTCCGAGCTGGTCAAGAAGAATGGCGGCGAAATCGACCGTGTAGACGAGTGGGGCAAGCGCCGTCTGGCGTATGCCATCAATTACAAGACGGAAGGCTACTATGTGCTGATGTACATCAAGGCCCCTGCCGACCTGCCGAAGGAACTGGAACGCAATTTCCAGATCAGCGACAAGGTTCTCCGCTCGCTCATCATCCGCTACGAAGGCGAAGTTCCGGCCAAGCGCGAACCGCTGAAGCCCTACGTTGCCCGTGAAGCGGCCCCGGCCGAGGCCGAAGCAGAAGCTCCGGCAGCGCCCGTTGCGGCTCCCGAAGCGCCCGTGGCCGAAGAAGCCCCGGCAGCTCCCGCCGACGACGAAACGCCTGAATCCGAGGCCGAATAAGCCAAAAGGCAGGTGTAAACCATGAACAAAGCTATTTTGATCGGAAACCTGGCCAATGATCCCGAAACCCGTACCACCCAGTCCGGCATCGCGCAGTGCACGTTCCGGCTGGCTGTGCAGCGTCGCTTTGCAAATCAGCAGGGCGTGCGCGAGGCGGATTTTCTGACGATCGTATGTTGGCGGCAGACGGCGGAGCTGTGCGCACGCTA
>CAKUDW010000186.1 GCA_934645275.1 uncultured Clostridia bacterium | reverse complement strand
GCCGTGGACCCTGCGGAGGAAATGTACGTCGTGTACATGCAGAACATGATGCCGTACAACAACTGCGGCATGCGGCTGATGCCGATTCTCTACGCGGCGCTGGATTGAAAAGGAGGATGCTTTGATGAAACCGATGGGAACGAAGACGCTGGAAACCGACCGCCTGATCCTGCGAAAATTTACGCCCGAGGACGCCGAGGATATGTATGAGAACTGGGCGTCGGATCCGGAGGTGACGAAATATCTGACGTGGCCGGTTCACACGAGCGTCGATGTGACGAAAAAGCTGCTGGAAATCTGGGTTCAGAGGTATCGGGACGACAATTCCTACAACTGGGCGATCGAATACAAGGAAACCGGCAGGGTGATCGGGAACATCTCCGTTGTAAAGCTCAATGAAGCCGTTGAATCGGCGGATATGGGCTATTGCATGAGCCGCGCCCTGTGGGGAAGGGGAATCATGCCCGAAGCGCTGAAGGCGGTGATTGCTTTTCTGTTTGACGAGGTGGGCTTGAATCGAATCGCAGCCTGCCACGATCCCGGAAATTCGAAGTCCGGCAGGGTGATGGAAAAGGCCGGGATGAAGCTGGAAGGCGTCTGGCGGCAGGCGGGGAAGAACAATCAGGGGATATGCGACGAGGTCTGGCATTCGATTATCCGGTCAGACCGCGCGTGACTTGCGGTATTTTGAATTTCAATAGGGAAGGACTGGCTGCCGGATTCCATCAGCATCAGCGATGGAAAAATGGTTTGTCCGACTTGATGTGAGCATTGTGGAAGAACAGAAGTTATGAAGCGCCGATGGGCTGAGTCAGACGACGAATGCTCGAGGTACAAGGTACTTCGCGAAGCGGAACCGTGGATCAAATTGCTATTGATTCATTGGATTGCGAACGCTTTGTCCCATCGAAAGAGAACGACCGGGCTGCCGAGCCGCGGAAAACGCGGACGGCGGCTTTTTTTCATGGATTCCCTTGACAAAGGGGGATAAGCCTGATATACTTAAACTATGCGGAAAAGACAGCTTTTACGAAAGGCAATGGCGTTTTGTAACCTGATTGGCTCCTGAGCCACCTTGTGGCAGCACGTTATCTCTTTTCGTTTTTAATATAAGCTTTGTGGAGGTTTTCATCATGTCCGATTATGCACAGGAACGCGCGCGCGAACTCATGCTGTTGACGCGCAGCGCGCTGCGCGATTTGCCCGGCGTATGCTCGGATTTCGTCCGCGCTATCGAACCGACGACCCAGCCGCTCACGCGCTATGCCTATGTATCGGATCTGAAGCTTTTCTTTCATTTTCTGACCAGCGAATGCCCGCGCTTTGCCAATAAGGAAATTCCATTGATTACGCCCGAAGACCTGAACGGCGTTACTACCCGCGATTTGCACATATATATGGAATATCTGGGCCTATATATGAAAGGCAACGAGGAAATTACCAACGCTGAGCTTGGTAAGATGCGTAAACTTGCAAGTTTACGCAGTTTTTACAAATTTATGTTTAAAAATGGATTAATTGATGCAGATGTGGCACAGTTGATCGACATGCCCAAACGGCATGAAAAGCC
Organism: uncultured Clostridia bacterium; assembly: GCA_934645275.1. The sequence goes on along the minus strand of CAKUDW010000186.1, from coordinate 2,796 downwards.
GATTTTGCGCATGGAAATTGATGAAGTGGCGCGCATGCTGGATTTGGTGGAATCTGGTGAAGGTATGTCTGAACGACAGCAACGCTACAATCAGCATACCCGTCTGCGTGATCTGGCCATATTGACGCTCTTTCTGGATACAGGCATTCGTGTGAGCGAACTGGTGGGCATCGATATCGACGATATTGATTTTGCTGTAAACGGTTTTCTGGTCACGCGCAAAGGCGGTAACCAGACGATACTGTACTTTTCAGATGAGGTTGAAACAGTGTTGCGTGAATACCTGAAGTTCCGTCAAGAGCTCACGCCCATGCCTGGCGACGAGAATGCACTGTTTTTGTCGCTGCAAAACAGGCGCATCTCTGTGCGTGCGGTTCAGATGATGGTCAAAAAATACGCGACTCAGGCCGCACCGCTCAAAAAGCGCCTGAGTCCGCACAAGTTGCGCTCTACCTTCGGCACCAATCTTTACCATGAAACTGGCGATATTTATCTGGTGGCCGATGTTCTCGGTCATTCCGACGTGAATACCACGCGGCGGCACTATGCCGCCATGAGCGATGATCGCCGGCGCATGGCGGCGCGGAAAATTCGCGCGCGCGACGACAGGCGCTTGCACAGTGAAGCCGACGCTTCAGATGAAGACAAACCTGACGAATAGGTTGCTTACTTCTGAGCTTCCTAGTTGCGGCGGCGCTGGCGGATTTCGCCCGTGGCAAGCTCGTCGCAGCGATTGTTCAGTGGATTATCCGCATGGCCCTTCACTTTGTGCCAGCGAATTTGATGGATGCCCTGCAATTTCAACAGTGTTTCCCACAGATCACGATTTTCGATCGGCTTTTTATCAGCCTTCAGCCAACCGCGACGTACCCAGTTTCCAACCCAATTCTGCAAAAAAGCGTTTGTCAGATAGGCGCTATCTGAGTACAAATCGACTTCACAGGGCTCCTTTAATCGCGAAAGCGCTTCGATAGGTGCAGTTAACTCCATACGGTTGTTTGTTGTATGCGCTTCAAAGCCGGACAGTTCCAGCCTTTTGTCCATGTAAATCAGAATCGCACCCCAGCCGCCCGGACCAGGATTGCCGGAGCATGCACCGTCGGTATAAATCGTTACCCGTTTCATTCTGACGTCCTCCCAGCTAAAGTATCGCATGCCATGCCGATAGCCTCGGCGTTGTGCCGCTGCGCGTCATAGTAGCCGTTCGCACCTTCAGACGCTGGACGAGTGCTCATCGTATCCAATTTTGCCAGTACATACCCGGCCGCTTCCAGCGCCGCGCAGAGCTTTGCAGGCGCCTGTTTTTCAAGCAGAATTACACTTGCGCTGCACGACTGGAGCGTCTCAAGACAGCTTTCGAGGTCGGCACCTTCCAAATCCTCGCCGGATTCGCGCGCATAGCACAGTGCGATTTCCAAATCGAAATCTCTTGCAGCGTAGATCAGCGCTTCGTTCATGACAATGACGCTCATGCCGGCGCATTCCCCCGCTCTTGCCTGCATTTCAACTTTCAGCGCTTCAAGCTGTGCCTCAGCAGTTTTGCAATTATCGGCATATTGCTGCTGGTATTTGGGATCAAGCGTGCTCATGTGCGCGGCAATCCGCCTGCAAAGCTCGATTGCACCGTCCACAGACATGTAAATGAACGGATTTTCATCCTCCCAGTGCGATTGAGTATCCTGGGACACATTCTCAGCCGCTACCTTGGCAAGCTCCATATTGTACATCAATGTCGAAACAGCCGGGCCATGCTCACCGAACGCTGTAAGCGTACCCTCAAACGATTCCAGACCGCGTCCACCCGCGATTACAGCGTTCGCAGAACGCAGTAGCAGTGCCAGATCCCAGTCGGACAGCTGGTAATCGCGCATGCAACCGTCTTGAGGCTGCACGAGACAGCTGACGCGCACGCCCGGCACATCCGCAGCGATCATTTCAGTGAGCGCATATATAGGATAGAACGTGGCAAATATCGATATATTCTCCGCTTCCTGTTTCTGTTCATTCTGCGCCGCATTCTCGCGAGCACAGCTTGCGAGCGACAAACATAGCGCCAGCAGAAGCAGCATGCAAATCAGGCGTTTCATCGATCCCTCCGGCAATTCAAATATAGCGTCAAGTCTCAAGCCCATGACCTGTCAATTATATCATGTTCCACGCAAAAAAACAACGCCGCGGAAATATGCTCCGCGGCGCAACTGCTCATACCATAGTCAGGGCTTACCAAAGTTCAGAGAGACTCACGCCGGTGTAGTAATGTTTGATGATGTCCTCAGCGCTCCTGCCGTCGCCAGCCATCTTGTATGCGCCCCATTGCGACATGCCAACGCCATGTCCAAAGCCCGAACCGCTGAACGTAATCTTATCGCCCTCGATCTTGATGTTATCGATCAACGTGCTCTTGAGCTTCGAAGCATCGATTTGCAGGCGGAAAGACGGAGCGGACACTTTTTTCCCATTCACCAGGAAGCTGATCGCACGCCCGGAAGCGCCCTTTTCACCGATCTTGAAGCTGGTTATTGCACCCACATCTACGCCCGCATCCTCGCAGGCACGGCGTGCCTGATCGAGCGTGAAAGTCGCTGTCCAGTGCTTCACCTCGTCGGGTGCATCTTCGGATTCATCAGAATCGACGACGCTCAGGTATTCCGGGTCGCGGCTGTACTCGAGCGCTTTGGACGGCAGCTCCGTTTTGCCACCCGCATGCGCATGAAACCACGCATAGGGAAATTCACCATCGGCGATCATCACCAGGCCGCGCGTCTCGTTCACAGCTTCACGCACACGATCGTTAAT
>CAKUDW010000185.1 GCA_934645275.1 uncultured Clostridia bacterium | reverse complement strand
CTACAGAAGAAGGTCATCTATATGCAGCGCGCAGGCTTCCGCCATCACACTACCTTTGGCAAGGGCCATGTGAAGCAGGCTGTCAGCGAGGCGTTTTCCAACTACCTTGGCTACGAGCATACCGACCTGTAAGAGCGGACCTGCCTGAAATTCAATCCGCCGCGATGCAAGATCGCGGCGGATTTTCATGTACATTTATTGAAACTTTTCGAGAAAGCCGTGCTGTATGCCTTCACTCTTCCAGCCGATCACGGCGTCCAGATTTACATTGTGCATACTGCGAAAGATATTTTTGTCGGCATCCGGGTTGAGCGCGCGCAACCGTTGAATGAGCGCTTTCATTTCGAGCCGTTTGGAGTTGCTGGTTCCGTCTGCATTTAGCGTGCGCGTGGCCACGCGTCGACAGGCACAGTTTAAAAAGGACAGGTCGTTTTCATCTCGCCAGCGGATGATTTCCGCTTCGCGTATTTTGTACAGTGGGCGAATCAGTTCCATGCCGGGCACATTGTCACTCATCAGGCGCGGCATCATGCCCTGAATCTGCCCGGCGTAGATCATGCTCATCAGCGCCGTTTCAACGGCGTCGTCAAAGTGATGCCCCAGCGCGATTTTATTGCAGCCGAGCGCTTCTGCATGGCGGTAGAGATAGCCGCGGCGCATCTTGGCGCACATAAAGCAGGCGTTGCAGTCCATTTCTTCCACGGCAGCAAAGATGTCCGTTTCAAATATTTCCAATGGGATATTCAGCAAGTTTGCATTTTCTTCAATGCGTTGCCGGTTTTGAGGCGTATAGCCTGGGTCCATCGCCAGGAATCTCAGTTCAAATTCCAATGGACTGTGCCGTCGGAGTTCCTGCATGCATTTGGCAAGCAGCATGCTGTCCTTGCCGCCGGAAATGCACACGGCGATGCGATCGCCCTGCGCTACCAGCGCGTATTCGCGAATGGCCGCCATGAACGGTCGCCATATTGTCTTGCGCCAGCGCCCGGTGAGCTCGCGTTCGATTTCCTGATAGAATTCCATTATTCAACCTCCGCCCGATTCAGCGGGTTCCAGCGTCCGCGCAGGTAGCGGGTCAGAAGCAACGCGCCCAGTACAATGTTATGGGCGATCATGCACCCCCAGGCTGCGGTCAGCCCCAGGCCGAACTGTTTCAGGCAAATCCAGGTGCCTAGAATTCGCACGCCCCACATGCCGCAGATGTTGAATACAAAGGCGCTTTTTGTTTCGCCCACGCCTTGAAAAATGCCTTCCAGAATAATGGCAATGCCGTAAACCGGTTCGCTGAGCGCAACCATGCGCAACACGCGCGTGCCGAGTGCGATTACGGCTTCATCTGCGGTAAACAGGCGCATTAAGCGTTCAGCTCCAAGGAACAGCGCGCTGCCAGAGCAGATCATTAATGCTATTTCGAGCAGGATCATCATGCGGGATATGCGCTTCATGCGCGCCTTATCGCGTGCGCCATAGCAGTTGCCAGTCAGCGTTGCGGCGGCAGTCTGCATGCCATAGCCGGGAATGTAAAATGCGGATTCGGCAGTGTTGGCAATGGCGTGGGCGGCGGTCGCCGTAGTACCCAATGCGTTTATCATGGACGCAAACGCCACATAGCCCAGCGACGTGCCGAAGCGCTGAATCGCGCAGGGTAGCGCTACCTTCAGGCAGGGGCGCAGTATTTTACCATCGGGCAGTATCGGCATGCTTTTCGGGGAAATGCCGGGGTGGTGGAACAATGCCAGCGTCATGCCCGTACCGCCGGCAACAAAAGAAATTGCACTGGCAATGGCCGCGCCGGTCACGCCCAGTCCCATGCCGGGCATGGTGAATTCGGCGGAGAACAGCGTAACAGTACGCGTGGGATAGATCATCAGATAGTTCAGCACGATGTTGACGAGGTTCACCATCACATTTACTTTCAACGGCGTGCGCGTATCGCCCGCAGCGCGTAGACAGGTGCCAAAGAGAATTATCGCTGTTCGAAACAACATGGGCATGTATATGATGAAGAAGTAGCGTCCGGCATCTGCAGCGATGTCCGCACTGGCATGCATCCACAGCGGAATGCGATGTGCCAGCAGCAGCGTGGCGACGGTGAGTACGGTTCCTGCCACCAGCGCGATAAATACAGCCTGTGCCGCGGCACGCCGCGCGTTTTCAGGGCGTTTCGCACCGATTTCCCGGGAAATGTAAGCCAAAAAGCCGACGCCCAGCGCAACTAGAGAACTGCCGATCAGCCAGTTGACTGTGGAGGTAGCGCCGACAGCGGCCGTGGCGTGCGCGCCGATGTGGCCGACCATGGCCGAGTCCACATAGGACACGGCTACTTCGAGTATCTGTTCCAGCACTGTGGGCCAGGCCAGCGTCACAATGGTTTTCAGTGCGCCGCGGCGCGAAAGTACGTTGTTCATGGGCATGCAACCTCGCTTAATACAGCATGTTCTATAAGTATACATGCATGCGGCGCGCGTATCAACGTCGATTGCTTTAATTCGACACATCTAAAGCTGGATTAACATTTTACTGCCCGTGTTCGTACACTATGTGGCAATAGTTGCCATATGGGTTCGTTTCGAGTCTTTTCGCCAATTATTCCGGCGGCAAATGTTGACATAAATGTGTTTTCAAGTTACAATATCAGTAAGCCACGTTGGATGGATGATCGGCGCAGCGTTTGCATATGATGCGCAGTGGCATTGATGATCCATGAAAGGACATATGTAATTTTGGAACAAAAAAAGCTGGAGCTTGAACAGAGCCTTGGTTTTGAATTGTCCGATGAAGTTGCAGATAGAATTGAAGAGGCCGGCGGCCTACATACAGGCACAGGCGGTTTTGTAGGGGCCCGATACATAGATGCGAGCAGGCGGCCCTACAATTTTGTCAAGCGTGCAGTGGATATTCTGGCGGCAACGCTTGGGCTTGTACTGGCGCTGTTGCCGATGTGCGCTGTGGCGCTGGCCATTTATGTGGATGATCCGGGCAGGGTGTTCTTTTCGCAGTATCGCGTCGGGCGATTCGGTCGCCGCTTCAGGCTATACAAGTTTCGCACCATGCGTATGGACGCGCCCAAATATCGTTCTACGCAGGAGATGGCAAATTCGCAGGAATACATCACGCGAATTGGACACTTCCTGCGCAAATCTTCGCTGGATGAACTGCCGCAGCTGTTGAACGTGCTCAAAGGTGACATGAGTATCGTTGGTCCGAGACCGCTGATTTCAGATGAAGTGGAAATTCACAAGTTGCGCACACGCTTGGGTATCTATACCATCCGCCCGGGCATTACCGGTTTGGCGCAGATCAACGGCCGGGATACCGTGGATGCGCAGAGCAAGGTCGGCTACGATCTGGAATACCTGAAGGGTTACGGTCCGAAAATGGACATTCGGATTTTGTTGGCTACGGTACCGACGGTGCTGGAACACGTCGGCTTTGTAGACGGCGTTGTTCAGGATGCGCCAGATAGCAAGGATAGATAACTGGTGCAGAATGCAGGTCAGTCCAGTTAAGAACGGCTCCGATGGGTTTCGGAGCCGTTCTTCTGTTGGGAGATAAGTGGAGGAACAGGATACATTGCGCTTAGAGGGGCAATTAAACTATTCGTCAGGATCAACGTCGCTGAGCACGGCATCCACCGCGCCAGAGATGCTTTCCCAGCCAAATCCGCGCCGGGCCAACGCCTGCGAGAGCTTCGCGCGCGCTTCACGCGGGGGCAGGGCGGCGTATTTCCGGCAGAGTGACTCTGCGGCAGCCCGGCAGGCCTCGGCTTGCTGCGCGCTGTCAAAGTACTGCATGGCTTCTTCGATGGCTTCCTGCGGCAGGCGCTTGGCACGAAGCTTGCGCTGCACGGCGTAGGCACCGACCGGTTTTAATGCACTGGATTGCGCGATGCGTTGCGCAAAACGCATATCGTCGATCAGGTGGTTTTCAGTGAGTCGTTCCACGGCGGCTTCGGCTGCGGGGCATACGTAGCCCTTGAATACCAGCTTTTCGCGCAGATTTCCACCGGTCTGCGCCGCGCGATCCAGTATGCAGAGCGCGGCCTCGTAACAGTCGGCGGCCTGCACGGCAGCCAGTGAGACGAGATAGGCCTCGGGGTCAATATCTTCGCCGATGTTCAGCGGTCGCATTGTGAAGTGCTTTTTGCGCACGCGCAGCCATGTCACGCCATCCAGCGATATTTCGATTAATCCGCGCATTTCGCGGATATTGCTCACTTGCGCCATGCCGTATTGCCTCCATAGAAAAAATAGTTTAGACTAAAGAGATTATACAGCATTTTCTTGACGAGCGCCAGTGTTTTGTGCTATTATATTATATAAGCGTTTACTGGGAGGGATAGTCCATGTCAGGACATAATAAATGGTCT
>CAKUDW010000184.1 GCA_934645275.1 uncultured Clostridia bacterium | reverse complement strand
ACTGTCATCTGAGCGATGTCCAGCGTCATCATCACGCTGGCCGTATCGCGTATGGGCATGCTCTGTGAAATGGTCAGCACGCTCACGCCCATGGAAGATAGTTGATTCAGCGATGTGGACAATACGCCGATCTCATGGCTGAGCAGCATCGAAATCACGGCCTTGCGCCCCGCGTCGCCGCTGTCCGGGCTGTAAATATAGTCCTTATACTTATAAAAGGTGCTGCGGGAAATGCCTACCTCTCGCACAGCCGCGCTCACATCGCGCACAGCGCCGCTTTCGAGCAAATTCCGTGCCTGCAGCACCTTCTCAAAATAGACGGGCAGTATTTTTTTATGCACGATTAGAAAATCGCCCTTCATACTTCATCCTCCCCTTCGATTAAAGCGCCCTGCATGTCTGGCAGCAGCGGCAACGCGCGCCAGCGGTTTCTCATATCCTGCAGGCCCCGCGTCATCGCCGCGTTAAACTCGTCGTCCGCATAGACGCACATCATCGTTGGCCCCGCGCCACTTATGCACACTGCGGTGGCTCCGCTGCGCAGTGCCAGCGCGCGCACAGCCTCATATTCGTCGATCAGTGACGCGCGATAAGGCTGGTGCAAGCGATCGTCCATGGCCGCGGCCACCGCGCGCATATCGCCTGTCTCTAGCGCCCGCAGCAGCACGGCCGTGCGGGAGGCGTTGAACACCGCATCTGCCAACGGTACCTGTTTGGGCAACACCGCGCGGGCGCGTTGCGTGGAAAGCTTAAAATCTGGAATTAACGCCATGAAGCGCAGCTTTTCGGACAGTGTGCAGCGCATGGCCAGCACGGAATCGCCATCCATAATCGAAGCCGTCAGCCCGCCCCGCAGCGCCGGCGCCACGTTGTCCGGATGTCCCTCAATCTCCGTAGCCAGCCGCAGCAGCACCGCGCCATCCAGCATGCTGCCGTGCGCGGCGTTGGCTGCGGTCAGGCCCGCCGCAATCAGGCTAGCGCTGCTGCCCAGTCCGCGGCATGGCGGAATATCGCTGTCAATGCGCACGCGCAGGCCGCGCCGCGGCATGCCCAGTTCATCAAGCACGCGGAAATAGGCTCTGACAGCCAGATTATCCGCATTCTGATACTTTTCCTCTACATTTTCAAAGGACAGCCCCTCCGCCGTCTCTTCAAAGCCGAAACGGCCATACAGGTTCAGCGCCAGCCCAAAGCAATCGAAGCCCGGGCCAAGATTGGCGCTGGTGGCCGGTACGCGAACAAAGATCATAGCTCCGCCGCCCTTTCCATGACATAGTTCATCATATTTTCCGGTGCAACGACGTCCTTAAAGCGTGCTGGACGTGTCAGCGCGTCTGTCAGCGCCCGCGGCGCCTTCGTGCCGCTCATGCACTCCAGACGATTCAGCTGAGCCCATACATCGCTGCCGGCATCCTTGCCCAGCGCCATGAGCACACTCTGCGGGAATTTAAACGGCGAAGCCGTGCTCAGTACCACCATGGGCGCGCTGCCGCCGCGCCGCCCTGCCACAACATCCTCGGCGACCTTCCAAGCTACGGCCGTGTGCGGGTCCATCAGATAGCGCGTCTTCGTGAATACTCGATTAATGGCGTCCATCGCCTCGGCATCGCTCGCGCAGCCGCAGTCGAAGCCCGCGTGAATCGCGTTCATCACCTGTTCCGATGCGCGATAGTAACCCTCGCCCTTCAGCTTGGCCATCATCTCGCGCACCGCATCGCCATCGCAACCGGCAGCCAAATACAGCAATCTCTCCAAATTGCTGGAAACCAGAATGTCCATCGACGGCGAAATGGTGCGCAGGAATTCGCGCCTGCGGTCGTACACGCCTGTATTGATGAAATCCGTCAGCACGTTATTCGCATTGGACGCACACACCAGCCTGCCCACCGGAAGTCCGGAAAGCCGCGCCAGATGTCCCGCCAGTATATCGCCAAAGTTGCCCGTAGGCACACAGAAATCCACCGGCTCGCCCATTTGAACCGCGCCTGCTTCCACCAGTGCGAGATAGGCGCTATAATAGTAAACGATTTGCGGCGCGAGCCTGCCGATGTTGATGGAATTCGCGCTGGACAGCGACAGACGATGCGCCTTGCAAAACTCGGACGGTATTTCGCCAAAAATGCGCTTTACACCGGTCTGCGCGTCGTCAAAATTGCCCTTGATGGCACAGGCGCACGCGTTTTCGCCCGGCGCGGCGGTCATCTGCGCGCGCTGAATGGGACTGATACCCACCTCCGGATAGAACACCAGTATGCCGATATTCGGTACGTCGCAAAAACCCGTGAGCGCTGCAGAACCGGTATCGCCGCTGGTGGCGGTCAGAATCATGATTTTTTCATCGCCGCCGCGCTTATCCATAGCGCAGCGCATCAGCTGCGGCAGCACCGAAAGCGCCACATCCTTAAACGCTGCCGTGGGACCATGGAAGAGCTCCAGCACATATTTATCTCCCACGCGCTTTAACGGCGCAATCTCCGGCACGTCGAATTTATTTCGATAGGCGCGCGATACGCAGCCGGCGATTTCTTCTTCGGTATAGCCCGGCAGCCATGCCGAAAGAATCCGCGTTGAAAGGGCGCAAAAATCCATCCCGCGCACATCCTGCGGCAGGATCTGCGGCGCTTCCTTCAGAATATAGAGCCCGCCGTCCGGCGCAATGCCACGCAACACCGCTTCAGGCGCCGAAACGCCTGTCTGCGCGCCACGAGTCGAATAAAATAATGACATATTGCATTTTCCTCATTTCCGAAAAACATAACTTGCAATTCGCTTGAAGCCATGATACAATGTTTTCCACAGAAAAACAAGTGTTTTTATTGTAAAGACTTTCGGACGCTCAAAACGGCGTTCAAATCTGAAAAGGAGCAGCTTATGAACATTGCCATTCTGGGGCTCGGCACGGTGGGCAGCGGCGTTTACGAGGGCGCGCAGCAGCTCGACAGCGTGGAAGTAAGGCGCATACTGGATCGCCATCTGCGCACGCCCGCAAGCACCTGCCGCATAGAAGATATTCTCAACGACCCCGAAATCGAACTGATTGCCGAGACGATGGGCGGCCTGCACCCGGCATATGAATACGCTTGCGCAGCACTGACTTCCGGCCGGCACTTTGTAACGGCGAACAAGCAGCTGGTAAGCGCCTATGGCGCGGAGCTGGCGGCGCTGGCGCGGCAGAGCGGCGCGGCATTCCTATACGGTGCGGCCTGCGGCGGCGGCATTCCCTATCTGTACAATCTGGAAATGGCGCGCAAATCCGACCGCGTAACGGCGCTGGGCGGCATACTCAACGGCACCACCAACTATATTCTGGATGCGATGACCAGCCGCGGCGCAGACTATGCCGCCGTGTTGAGCGAAGCGCAGGCGCTGGGTTACGCTGAACGCGATCCTTCCAGCGACGTAGAGGGGTTGGACACGATGCGCAAGCTGGTGCTGGCCTGCGCGGTAGGCTTCGGTGCGTTTGTTCGCGAAGAGGAAATTCCTGTATTCGGCATTTCGCGCGTGTTGCCCGCGGATATCGCCCGCGCAGCCCGCTGCGGTCGCACGCTCAAGCTGTGCGCGCAGGCTGAAAACAGTGAGGATGGCCTGAGCGCGTGCGTGGAACCGGTGCTGGTAGCGCTGAGCGCGCCCGAGGCAGCCATCCATCGAAATCTGAACTACGCCTGGTATCTGGGCGAATCCTGCGGTCCGATGAGCTTTTCCGGGCAGGGTGCGGGCAAGCTTCCCACGGCTTCGAACGTACTGCGCGATATTATTTCCGTTGACAGCGGCCGCCGATACATGACGGACGAGTCCTGCCGTCCCATGTCGATACGCAGCGACGCAACGCACCGCTATTGTTTGCGCGTGCCATCGGGCACGCCGGTTCCGCAGGGCTGGATTGACAGCCGGGAAACGGACGGCGAATTCGATTTTATCGAAACCGTACCGGTACCCGTTATGGCGATGCACGAATTTGCAGCGCAAAATCCCCGCGCATTTTTTGCGGGCATTGAGAAGGGACTGTGAATATGCTGAAGGTAGCGAAGTTTGGCGGCTCGTCGCTGGCGGGCGCGGAGCAATTCAGAAAAGTAAAGGAAATCATTCAGTCCGACCCCGGGCGCATGTTCGTGGTGGTATCTGCGGCAGGCAAGCGCAGCAGCAAAGACAGCAAGATCACCGATCTGCTCTACCTCACCTACGCCCACATCAACTACGGCGTATCGCATGAAGATATCTTTTCGATGATCGAGGATCGTTACTACGCCATTCGCGATGAACTCGGACTGACGTTCGATCTCGAGAGCGAATTTGCGAAGCTGCGTGCCGAGCTGAATCGCGATATATCGGTGGACTATCTGGTGTCCCGCGGCGAATACCTGACCGCGCGGCTGATGAG
>CAKUDW010000183.1 GCA_934645275.1 uncultured Clostridia bacterium | reverse complement strand
GCTGACAGCGGCTTGACCACGCTGGCCAACATGATTCTGACCGGCAAGATTCTCAAGGAGCTTGGTGAATTCGGCGACGGTGTGGAAGCCGCGCTGAAGAAGGTCGTATCGGTAAAGCATCCGGAAATGTACGATGTAAACCTGAAGGCCCTGCAGCTGGGGCGCGACTACGCCGGATAACAAATCAGCGCGCATTTTCAAGAGGGAGAGACGCAAGGGCCGCCTTCTCCAGAGACTCTTAAAGCGCGCTCCGAATTACCTGAAATCTGTTGAAAGGGATGAACTGCATGCTGAACATTCGAATTGAAAAGACGGCCACGCCCAAGACAAAACCCGCGGACGAGAGCCAGCTGGGCTTTGGCCACATCTTTACCGATCACATGGCAATGATCGACTGGTCGGCGGACAAGGGTTGGCACGACGCACGCATCGTGCCCTTTGCAAACTTTTCCATGCACCCCGCCGCTACCTGCCTGCACTATGGCGCGGAAATCTTCGAGGGGTTGAAGGCCTATCGCCGCGCAGATGGCAGGGTTCAGCTATTTCGTCCTGAACAGAATGCTCGCCGGATGATCAATTCAGCGGAGCGGCTCTGCCTGCCACAGCTGCCCGAGGAGGACTTTTTGCAGATTTTGAAGGCGTTCGTAGCGCTGGAAGCCGATTGGGTACCGCACAGCGAAGGCACGTCGCTGTATTTGCGTCCCTTTACCTTTGGTTGCGATGAAAACCTCGGCGTACATGCCGTGGAGCGCGCGTGCTTCACCATCATCGCCAGTCCGTCCGGCAGCTATTATAAGGAAGGCATCAATCCGGTCGGCATCATGATTGAGGATACGGACGTGCGCGCCGTGCGCGGCGGCACGGGCTACGCCAAGTGTGGCGGCAACTACGCCGCCAGCAACCGCGCGGGTGAGCGCGCCGAAAAGAAGGGTTACAGCCAGGTGCTGTGGCTGGACGGCGTGGAGCGCAAGTATATCGAAGAAGTCGGCTCGATGAACGTTATGTTCAAGATCGACGGCGAGATCGTGACCCCCGCGCTGACCGGCTCTATCCTGCCCGGCATTACCCGCATGAGCTGCATCGAGGTGCTTCGCGCGCACGGCTACAAGGTATCCGAACGTCTGCTGAGCGTAAACGAGTTGGAGCTGGCTCTAAAGAGCGGCAAACTTGAAGAAGCCTGGGGCTGCGGCACCGCGGCCGTGATTTCGCCCATCGGTACGCTGGCCTATAAGGACGATGTGTTTACCGTGAACGGCGGCAAGATCGGCGAAGTGACCCACATGCTCTACGATGAACTGACAGGCATTCAGTGGGGCAAAATCGAGGATAAATACGGCTGGACGCAGCTGGTGGACTGATTTTCCAATATCGTTTCCCGGCGGGCGGCCTGAGCGTTCATGGCTGCCCGCAAATATTTTCTATCGGAGGAACCCCGCATGCAAAGCCTTTATTTGAGCGATATCACGCTGAAACTGGCGCAGGCCCCGTCTGACGGCTACACGCTGAGCTTTCGCGAGAAAATTGAAACAGCGAAGCTGCTGGATCGGCTGAATGTATCCGCCATCGAACTCGCGCCTATTGAAAACGTCAAAATCGACAGTTTGCTGGTAAAATCCATCGCCTCTGCCGTGCGCCGCAGCACCGTGGCGCTGCCCGTTGGGCGCGACGCTGCGGGCGTGGCCGTCGCGTGGACCGCACTCAGGGACGCGCGCCATCCCCGGCTTCAGTTGGAAGCGCCGATGAGCCCTGCACAGATGGAATACTTCTGGCACAGAAAGCCCGAAAAGATGTTGGAAGCCATTGACGAAATCCTGAATTGCTGCCGCGAAACGGGTGCCGAGGTTGAGTTCATCGCGCAGGATGCCTGTCGCGGCGACCGCGATTTTCTGTATCGTGCCGTACGCGCTGCGATCGCAGCGGGAGCGGGCATCGTCACGCTCTCGGACGCGGCTGGCGAAATGCTACCGGATGAAATGGGTGCGTTCGTGCGCGAGTTCGCCGAAAACGTGCCGGAGATTGCCAATGTGCGCCTGGGCGTGCGCTGCAGCGATCAACTATCCATGGCCAATGCCTGTACCGTTGCCGCGGTTCAGGCCGGTGCGCGCGAAGTGAAGGCCGCCGCCTGCCATGCTAACGCCGCGCATCTGGAATCGTTCGCGCGCATTCTGGGTAATCGCGGCGACGCGCTGGCGCTGGAATGCGGCATTCGTACCGCGGAAATTCACCGCATCAGCATGCAAATAGAACGCATGTGCCACGGCGCGCGCAGCGCCAATTCGCCGTTTGACGGCGGCGTTCATGGCGCGGAGAGCGCGGGCGAAATGCTGCTTTCCGTGCATGACGACCGCGCGGCCGTGATGAAGGCCGTGGAAAAGATTGGCTATGATCTGACCGATGAGGACGGTGCGAAGGTATTCGAGGCCTTTCAGCGCATCGCCGCCCAGAAGGGCAGTGTGAGCGCGCGCGAATTGGACATCATTGTGGCTTCCGCCGCCATGCAGGTACCGCCCACCTACACGCTGGCGAACTACGTAATCAACTGCGGCAACATTATTTCCGCCAGCGCGCACCTAAAACTGACGCGCGGCGAGCAGGCGCTCGAAGGCATCTGTCTGGGCGACGGCCCGATCGACGCGGCGTTTCTGGCGATCGAACAAATCATCGGTCATCACTACGAGCTGGACGATTTCCAGATTCAGGCCGTCACCGAGGGACGCGAGGCCATGGGCGAAACGCTGGTGCGCCTGCGCAGCAATGGCAAGCTCTATTCCGGGCGCGGCATTTCCACGGACATCGTGGGCGCGAGCATCCACGCCTACCTGAGCGCACTGAACAAAATTGTGTATGAGGAGGCAGAAGCATGAAGCTCTCCTTTTCCACCCGCGGCTGGGAAACCCTGAAATGGGAAGAATGGCTCGCGCTGGCGCAGGAAATGTGCTTTGGCGGCATTGAAATCTACAACCCGCAGCGCAGCCCGTCACTGTTTGAACGCAGCGGCCCCTTCCACAAGTACGTCGTCAGCGCCACGCTGCGCGCACTGGGCGACGCCGGGATTTCCATCCCCTGCCTGGACAGCTCCATCGATATTTCCGTGCCTGACGGCGAGTGCGATGCAGCGGCGTTGATCGACACGGCGGCAAACCTGCGCGTACCCTGCGCGAGCGTCGTCGCGCTCAACGACAGCGAAGCCACAGTGCGCGACGCGCTCGCGCGGTTGCTGCCTGCGGCCGGCGAAAAGCGCGTGACGCTGCTGATCAAGACCAGCGGCATCTACGCCGACACCGCGCGGTTGCGGCAACTGATGGATCACTTCGCCTGCGACGAGCTGGCGGCGCTGTGGGACATGCATCATCCCTATCGCGACCATGGCGAGACCGCCGCGCAGACAATCACGAACCTCGGCGCTTATGTACGGCACGTACACCTGCGCGATTCGGATGACAGCGGCGCGTACAACCTGATCGGCGAGGGCACGCTGCCCGTGGCCGAAATGATGCGCGCGCTCTCCTCCGTCAATTACGACGGCTTTATTTCCATTGAATGGAAACCCGAATGGATGGAGGATTTGCAGAACCCGCAGGTCATTTTTCCGCACTTCGTAAACTACATGCACCGCTTTGAAAGCCCTCGGCGCATGAAAAAGACGCTCTATTTCAACCGCGCGCACACGGGAGAATTCGTCTGGAAAAAGGATGCGCTGATCGACGCGACCTTCCCGAAGGTGCTCGATCGCATGGCGGAGGAATTCCCAGATCAAACCGCCATACGCTTCACCACCCTCGATTATACCCGCAGCTACGCCGAATTCCGCGAAGATGTGGATGAATTCGCCCGCGCGCTGATCGCATTGGGCGTAAAGCCCGGCAGCCATGTAGCCATGTGGGCAACGAATCTGCCGCAGTGGTACATCGCCTTCTGGGCGACCACAAAGATTGGCGCTGTGTTGGTGACCGTGAACACTGCCTACAAGATTCACGAGGCCGAATACCTGCTGCGTCAGTCTGACACGCATACGCTGATCATGGAAAAGAGCTATCGTGACAGCGACTATCAGCAGATCATGCTGGAGCTCTGCCCGGAGTTGCTGGAAACAAAATCCGGAAGCCCCCTGCACAGCCATCGTCTGCCCTTCCTGCGCAATATCATTACCGTGGGCTTCCGCCAGAAGGGTGCGATTACCTGGGAAGAGGCGCTGGAGCGCGGATCGTCCGTGCCGGTGGAGGAGGTGTGGCGGCTGGCGGCAAACGTCGCGCCCAACGACGTTTGCAACATGCAGTACACTTCCGGTACCACAGGCTTCCCCAAGGGCGTAATGCTAACGCATTACAACGTGGTCAACAACGGCAAGTGCATCGGCGACCGCATGGATCTGTCCACTGCCGACCGCATGATGATTCAGGT
>CAKUDW010000182.1 GCA_934645275.1 uncultured Clostridia bacterium | reverse complement strand
ATCCTCTACAGGACGCATGTCGTTTGTTAGTGCAGAAATGATCTTTCCGCGATTCTCTCTTGAAATTGAGCTGATACGCTTGTCAAGTATCCTGCCAAATACATATGATTTGTATTGCAGCATGGAGGATTGGATATAACGAGGTCTGGCAGTCCGGTAAATAACATACGCTGCCATAAATATTGCAAACGAAACGATGGCAACCGCAATCACGTCGGTAAGCGGCGTTGAATCTGTGCCTGCTGCAATGTCGATTATTCTCTGCAGCAGCCAAGAGACAATAATGTTATAGATACTTAGAATGATGATCGTTACGATAGCTATGGAGAGCCAGCCTTTGCTGTGCGAAAACAGTTGCTTTCTTAGTTGTTTATTCTCTTTTATATAGTCCTCCATACGTTGGGGAAATTAAAGTTTGATATGAAATTTCCGACAGAATAGATAGTTATATCAGGACCATAGCTTTCTACTTCCAATTCAGTGGGGTTTGTTGCTCTTTGGCAGAAAAAATAGAGCTACAGGAAGGTATCTTCCTGTAGCTCATAGATGACAAGCCAAGCCCCAGCCAATGGAGCTATACAATATGTCGATGAGTAGAAAATTTTAACCTTCTTGCAATGGGCAGAGTTATCCCGCAAATATAACGAGTCGCTCTGCGTATCCCAATTTATCTGCAAGAAGCGTTAATCATTTCTACACCTCACAATTTTTATTCAATAGCTTTATTCCCATTCAATGGTTCCGCTGGGCTTGGGCGTAGCGTCGATCAGCACGCGATTTACGCTCTTGACCTCGGAAGTGATGCGCTGGGTGATGCGATTGATCAGCGGCCAGGGCAGTTCTTCTACGGTGGCGGTCATGGCGTCCACGGTGTTGACGGCGCGTACCACGACGGGCCACTCGAAGCAGCGGCGGTTATCGCGCACACCGGTGGAGCGAATGTTGGGCACAATGGTGAAATACTGCCAGACCTTACCTTCGAGACCGGCATTTTTGAATTCCTCGCGCAGAATGGCATCCGATTCGCGCACGGCTTCGAGACGGTCGCGGGTAATTGCGCCCACGCAGCGCACGCCCAGCCCCGGGCCGGGGAAGGGCTGGCGATACACCATGCTGTCCGGCAGACCCAGCGCTGCGCCGACTGCGCGCACCTCGTCCTTAAAGAGCATCTTCAGCGGCTCAACCAACTCGAACTTCAGATCCTCGGGAAGGCCGCCGACATTGTGGTGGCTCTTGACAGCCTTCACGGTGCGGGTACCGCTCTCGATGATGTCCGGATAGATCGTGCCCTGGCCCAGGAAGGCGATGCCGTCCAGCTTGCGCGCCTCTTCTTCAAATACGCGAATGAATTCCGCGCCGATGATGTGGCGCTTCTCCTCGGGGTCGGCCACGCCAGCCAGTTTATCCAGGAAGCGATCCACCGCGTCCACATAGATCAGGTTCGCACCCAGTTCATGCCGGAACACCTGTACCACCTGCTCCGGCTCGCCCTTGCGCAGCAAGCCGTGGTTCACGTGTACGCAGGTCAAACGGTCGCCGATGGCGCGAATCAGCAGCGCCGCGACTACAGAGGAATCTACGCCGCCGGATAGCGCCAGCAGCACCTTGCCGTCGCCCACCTGCGCGCGGATGCGCTTGATCTGATCGTCGATGAAATTCTGCGCGTTCCATGTCCGACCGCAACCACACTTGTCGAACACGAACTCAGATAACAGCTTCGCACGCGCGGCGTCATCCTGCGGCCATGCGGCGAGCGTTTCGCCCTTCCTGGCCGGATGATCGACCGCCAGAATCGGCACGTTCAGCGCGTACACAGCATCCGCCGCATCGATGGCCTTGCCATCCACAATGCGGTTCACGCCGCCGTTGAGAATCACGCCGCGAACATTCGGAATAGCCGCCAGTTCCGCCGCCTTGATATCGTGGGGATGAATTTCGCTGTATACGCCCAACGCGCGAATTTCGCGGGCGATTTTCGGGTTTTCTTCGCTGCCCAGGTCGAATACCAGAATGACGTCCTGCTGCATGGTATATCTTCCTCCCTGTAAATAAAATATGTATCTTATAATTCAGTATAGCGCAACGATTGCTACCGTGCAAGAGAATTTGGATTAACCGCGCAAAAGAATTGCAGCGCCATGAGAATTTTGCCGGGGGGAATTTGCCATTAACGACTGGAAGATACGGCTTTTTTTCATTCGAAGTATTCGTGGTAGGACTGAAAGAACGCTTAAATGAGCGGCCATCTGCCATATGCACCTGGCGGCGTTTCAGGCCGCGGCGAATACAATTTTTTGAACGTTGCGATGCGCTGTGAAACGCCTGTTTTTGCGAATTCCCGCTTCATAACAATGCGCCCGAGCCTTTCGGCCCGGGCGCAAGACGCTTATGCAGTTATACGATTTTGGCGTACATGGAGGAAACCCAACCGGTCACGCCGTCGTACTTGATCTTGTACCAGCGTACGCCGCGGCTATCCACGGAACTCTTGCCAAGGTAGGTGACCTTCGTGCCGGAGCTGATGTAGCCCAGCTTATCGCTGGTTTTGTTGGCCTTGGCGCGGATGGTGACGTTGCCGCCGACGATCTGCACCTGGTCTCCGGAGCCGCCAGAGCTGCTGCTACTGCTGCCCTTGGAATCGGAAACCTTCGTGTACTTGGAAGAGACCCAGCCGGTCACGCCATCGTACTTCACCTTGTACCATACTACGCCGCGGCTGTCCTTAGAGGCCTTGCCCTGGAAGGTGCCATAGCTGCCCTTGGGCATCGTGCCCTTGCTGGAACCGTTCAGACTGGGCGTGGAGCGGATGTTCACGCTGCCGCCCACGGCGCGCACATACTTGCCGGACATGCTGTATTCCTTGCCTGCCTTCGAACTGGACGAGGTAGAGGAAGAAGCGCTGCCCTCGCTGCAATAGCCTGCGGAAATCCAGCCGGTCACGCCGTTGTAGCTGATCTTGTACCAGTGGTTGCCGTGAGTGTCGGTGGCATATTTGCCCTCGCACTTCACGCTCACGCCCGCAGGCACGGAACCAATGACCGTCGCGCCTAGATAGCCATCGGCGCGGATGTTCAGGCTCACGCTGGGCGTGACCTTGCTTACGTTCACATCGGATACGGTTTTTACGCCGTTGGAACTGGTGGCAGCCACATTCGTAGTTTCGCTACCGGAGAGCGCGCTCGTGTTCGTGCCGTCAGGGTCGTTGATTTCAAGCGAGGGAATGGGCGTGGCCGCGCCGCCGATGGGCGTGGGCTGCGCAGAAACGGTGTTGCCTGCCAGTTCGGCGCTGGCGACGAACTGATCAAACCAGTCGGTGTCGGCCGCAGTGGCCAGAGTGGAATCGCCTGCGGGAATCGGCGTCGCTTCGGCAGCGACGGTCGCAGCATCGGCTGCATTGGAGAGACTGCCGGAGTACAGCGTGCTCTGGCCGCCCTTTGCATCCACGCGCGTCAGCGTGCCCGTGCCGGACTCCCAGATATACAGGCTTTCACCGTCGCTCGCGACGGTCGCACCGTTTTCAGGGGAGTAAAGCGTCAGGGCGCCAGCTTCGGTGTTCACGATCAGCGCGCCGTTGTACCAGCAAACCGGGCCGAGACCAGTGGGCCAGAAGCCGCTGTCCGGG
Organism: uncultured Clostridia bacterium; assembly: GCA_934645275.1. The sequence continues at coordinate 787 of CAKUDW010000182.1, read as the reverse complement.
CTGGTGCAGATGCTCTCAAGCGTCTTGAGCTGGGTATCCAGGCTGTAAACCGTGCCCCTGAGCACGGCGCTGCCGTTGCTTTGCACCGCATAGGCGGAACCGAGGTTATGGAAATACAGGAAGTGGCCGTCCAGCTTCAGATCGGCCGCGCCGCTCTTGAGCAGCAGCTCGGTTTCGCCGGAAGCCAGATCGAGGCGATAGATGCAGCCCGCGCGGCCGGTGGCCGTCTGGCCGTTGCCCAGATCTGCGGTGTAATCCAGCTGATCGCTCAGCGCCACATAGTAGGCGCAGCCGTCGTCTACCACGTATTCGCTCATCTGCGCGCCAGAGAGCTTCAGGCAGAGCTGGCTTTCAGGCTCCATAGAATAGAGCAGATTGTCAATCAGCGCCAGGAATTTGCCGCTGTAGTAGCTGAGATTGTCGGCGTTCTGTGCGCCGAAGGAGTACAGCGTTACAGCGGTATTGCCCTTGCAGCCCATGATGGCGGTAGCGCCGCCGTCCTTTTTCAGGTAGGCGATGCCGCTGGAATAGGGCATGATGTCCGAAATTTCGCCGCCGCGATCCACGCATACCGGCGTGCCGCCGTTTAGCGGAACGCGAACCAGCGCTTCACCGCCGTCGGCAGGAACCGCTATGTACAAATCAGAGCCCGTGTTCACGGCGTCCGAGCCGTTGACGGCATTCGCGTTTTCCGCCATGGCGGGGCAGACGCAGGCCAGCGCCATCAGCGCGGCCAGCAGCCAAATCAATAGCTTGCGCATAAGTAAAAGAACCTCCTCGCTTTCGT
>CAKUDW010000181.1 GCA_934645275.1 uncultured Clostridia bacterium | reverse complement strand
GTGGAAGTGTACTCGCCCGTGTTTTACCAAGTATTCTGCCGATAAGGCCGAGGCTTTCTATACGGACATGGCGCAGATATTCTATTTTGAATAGCGCGACGGCCCGTATTTCAGTTTCAAAAGGGGCGATAAAGGGACCGGATTTCACCGCCGGTAGGCGGGTGGAATCCGGCCCCTTGCCATTTGAGGGCGGTGGACAGGCTCTGTCCAATTCAGTATTGCAGTTTTTCGAAATAATATCGTGGCTTTCCCCGGCTGCTTTTTCCATACTCGACGGTTTCCTGCGGGCAGCAGCTGATACACGCCATGCAGTGCGTGCAGTTTTTGCCCCAGACGGGCCGCCCATCCTTCAACGCGATGTTGTTCAGCGGACACAGCCGGACGCATTTTCCGCAGCCGATGCATTCTCTGCCGGCATGAAACGGCCCGGCCTTCACGCAAAGGGGATAGAACGCTGCGTTCACCGGGCCGCTCATGATGCGGTCGCAAAGCTTATTGCGCGGAGTGGTAAACGGCTGGCCGGACGCAATCTGCCTGATCGCGCTGTCTATGGCCGGCTCAGCCGCGGAAATAATTTGCTTTGCCCTTTCCGGTTCCGGCGTGCTAAAGAGCGCGATATAGTTTTCGGGCATCAGAATTTGCGCGGTTTCCATATAGGCGAAGCCCTTTTCAGCGCACAGCAGGCGGTTGTATTTTGCCGCATTGCCAATTTCGCTGCCGCAATTCATCACAAACCATGCCTGCCTGGCGCCTTGAAAATCCGTTCTGGCAATCCAGTCGCACACAATTCTGGGAATTCGCCACGCGTAGGTCGGCGTAACGACGACGATGCGTCGATCCGACTGGACAGCGCGGGTATTTCCATCCTTTATTCTGTCGTTCATGCTCAGTAAATCATCGCCAAGGCCGTCGGCGATGCGCGTTGCAATATAACGGCTGTTGCCCGTTCCCGAAAAATATAAAACCAAAGCAATGTACCTCCGCAAATTCGATGTTCAGCTGCGCTTTGCCTTTACCAGCAGCATCATGGGGCGGCGCAATTCGTCCGCCATACCCGGAATCTTCAGCATTTCGGCGGAGGGTTGCACTTCCTCAACAGCCTGCAGCTCGAAGCCGCACTTCAACAGTCCCATCAGGATCTGCGTCAGCGTGTGGTGCTGCTTGCGTACCTCGCAGCCCAGAAAGTGCGTGCTGCGCTTGCCCGGCAGGAAATAATTGTCGATGGGCCAGTACAGCGTCCGTCCGTCCGAATCGCAGATCCAATCCTGATGCACGCCGGCGGTGAAGCACGGATGCTCGATGTTGAACAGGAATATGCCGCATGGCTTCAGTGTTCTGTAAACGCGCTCAAACACCGCGTCCAAATTGGCGATATAGTGCAGCGCCAGATTCGATACCACGCAGTCCCAGCGCCTTTCGGGGTAGTCGTAATCCTCAATGCCGCACACGCGGTATTCGATTTTCGGATCGCTGTTGCGCTTTTCAGCCTCCGCAACCATGCGGCGGCTCAGATCAATGCCCAACACCTGCGCCGCGCCCTGTTCCACGGCATATTTGCAATGCCAGCCATAGCCGCAGCCCAAGTCCAGCATACTTTTTCCCGCAAGCGGCGGAAAAAGCGGCTGAAGCTGATGCCATTCGCCCGCGCCGGACAGGCCCTGACGGCTGCGGGACATTTTTGCATATTCCTGAAAAAACGTTTCGTTGTCGTATTCGTTAAACGCCATGCTTCAAAACCTCCTCGCCCGTACGCTTGCGCTCGCTGCCAAATGGCTATGCAGTTGCTCTGATGCTCTGAAAGAGCGCGGCAGGCCGGGCAGACATGTTTCAATCTGGTGAGGACTGTGGCCTTGCGGCGCACTTTCTCTTGCAAGCGGAGTTTATCGCCCCAAAAAATCAATGGCCCATCATGCATCGTGTCGCGGGCGGCTTTCGGCCGTCCAGTTCTTCGGGTTGGTATCGTCCGGAACCTGCCCGGCGAGAATGGCTTCGTAGTGCGCGACTTTTTCATCCATATATTTTGCAGTGGCCTGGGCTTCCGCTACGCGCCGGTAGGCTTCGGCGCGCTGTTTGACGATGATCTGATACCGCGCGCGCAGGTTTTCTTCGGATTCCTCCATCAGACACAGGCGGCAATAATCCTGAATATCTCCAATAGATGCACCGCAACCCTTCAGGCATTTAATGCCCTGCATCCAGTTGACAGATTCTTCATTGAACATGCGGCGGTTGCCGCCGTCCCGCTCACAGGGAAGCAGGCCAAGATCGGTATAATACCGCAGGGTGTGCTCTGTCACGCCGAACATTTCGGCCATCTGCCGAATCGTGTAGTACATAAATCGCACCTCGGGAAAATTCTGAGCTGCTCTTGACTTCGAGCAACACGAACTTGTTAGAATGATTATAGCATCCATGCGCGGTGCAAATCAAGTATTGGCGGAGGGACAAGGCAAATGTTATATCGGGAAATTGCGGCGGGCATATCCATGCCCATGCTGGGTTTGGGAACCTTTCTGACTGCGGGTGATGCATGCGAGCGCTCTGTGACGGCGGCCATTCGCGCCGGATATAGGCTAATCGATACGGCGCAGGCCTACGGCAACGAAGCGCAGGTAGGCCGAGGAATCAAGAACAGCGGCATAGAGCGGCGGGCGCTTTTCATCGTTACGAAGGTCAATTTCAAGTCTTACGCGCATGCGCGCGAGGCAGTGGAAAATTCCCTGAGGTTGCTGGATACGGATTATCTGGATCTGGTGCTGCTGCACTGGCCCTTCGCCGATTACTATACGGCCTGGCGGGAACTGGAGGCGCTGCACGCGCAGGAGAAGATCCGCGCCATCGGCGTATCCAACTTTGAGCCGGATCGGCTGGTCGATCTGATTGCCTACAACCGTGTAAAGCCCGCCGTCAACCAGATTGAAACGCATCTGTACTGTCAGCGTCAGGCGGAACACGCCTGGGAGGAGAAGTACGGCGTGGCGCACATGGCCTATGCGCCGCTGGGACAGGGCCGCGCTAACGAAATGTTCGCCGAGCCCGTCGTGCGGGAAATTGCGGCAAAATATGGGAAAACGCCCGCGCAGATTCTGCTTCGGCGCACCGTTCAGGATGGCGTGGCGGTCATCCCAAAGTCCGTCCATGCGCAACGGATTCAAGAAAATATCGATATATTTGATTTTGAACTGACAATGGACGAGATGGCTGCCCTGCGCGCGCTGGACAGGGCTGCGCCGATGATCGGCAATTCTGAAAGGCCGGAACTGGTTGAGAGCGCAATGAAATGGTGAAAAGCTAAAGAGAAGGCGGAGCGCTCCCTAATCGGTCGCTCCGCCTTTTCTTTAAAGGACAGGAATTAACAAACAAGCGGGCTTTATTGCCTGCCAGCGCAGGACATCACCGCCCCATGTTTTTTATGAAAGTCTCCTTGATTATATTATTATACTCGCGGAGTAAATTCCACGCTTCTTCGGGTGTTGGAATCTTCAAATACCGCTCCTTTTCCAATGCTGTTGCGAAAGGAGATCGCCGTCATGAAGCAGTCTCCTCTGGCAATCTATTTTAGTCTGCAAACAGCGGTGTAGAGAGATAGCGATCGCCGGTATCAGGCAGCAGGGCAACAATGGTCTTTCCCTTGTTCTCCGACCGCTTTGCCAGCTGGATGGCGGCCCACACGGCAGCGCCGGAGGAAATGCCTACCAGTACGCCCTCCTTTTTGCCAATCAGTTTGCCGGTAGCAAAGGCATCCGCATTCTCTACGGAAATGATCTCATCGTAAATCTTGGTGTCCAGCACATCGGGAACAAATCCGGCGCCGATGCCCTGGATTTTGTGGCTGCCAGCTACACCTTTACTCAGCACCGGAGAGGTTGCAGGCTCCACGGCCACCACTTTCACGTTTGGATTCTGGCTCTTCAGATATTCGCCGACGCCGGTGATCGTGCCGCCCGTGCCGACGCCCGCCACAAAGATATCCACTTTACCATCGGTGTCTTCCCAGATTTCGGGGCCGGTAGTCGCCTTATGAATTGCTGGGTTGGCCGGATTCACAAATTGGCCGGGGATAAAACTGTTCGGAATTTCCTTCGCCAACTCGTCAGCCTTGGCAATAGCGCCCTTCATGCCTTTGGCACCCTCGGTAAGCACCAGTTCCGCACCATAGGCTTTCATCAGCTGGCGGCGCTCCACGCTCATGGTTTCGGGCATGACGATGATAATGCGGTAGCCACGGGCAGCAGCCACAGAAGCCAGACCGATGCCGGTATTGCCGGAGGTGGGCTCAATGATTACGGAGCCGGGCTTCAGCAAGCCCTTCTGCTCCGCATCGTCGATCATCGCCTTGGCAATGCGATCCTTCACGCTGCCGGCAGGATTGAAATATTCCAGCTTACCCAGAATCTTTGCTTCCAGTTTTTCCGACTGCTCAATGT
>CAKUDW010000180.1 GCA_934645275.1 uncultured Clostridia bacterium | reverse complement strand
ACGAAAAGCACAGCGAGGCGACGGAAATCAGCGTGGCGCGCTGCGCCGACGGCACCGCTGCATTCAGCCGCACATCGGTACAGACCTCCAGCAGGTCATCCAGCAGCGCCGCGCAAAAACCGCAGGCCAACATCAAATACCAGCTGTGCAGCAGCGAAAGCACCGTACAAAGCAGCGTACCCACAGCGGTCAGCAACCACACGCGGCGATAGCGCCAGCCCCGCAACTTTGCCGCAAACCGCGCGCCCACCGCGCCGCCCATACCAATTATAAACAGCGCCGGGCCGAGCAGGCCACCGGCCATGCCAACCTCCGTAAGCCGCGCCTGCAAAAAAAATCGCAGCAACGTGGCGAGCGCGCCCACAGCGGCGTTCAGCAAAATCAGGCGCACCACTCGAGCATTGCCAAACAGAAAGCGCAGGCTCTCCCGTACGCACGCGATCAGGCGCGTGCGCACGCTTTCATCGCCCGAAGCCGGGCGCGTCTCACGCAGGTGCAACACGAGTGCGAGCGCAGCAGCGCCGAGCGCCGCGTCCAGCAGATAAGCCTTTCGGTAACCTATCAGCAACGCCAACCCTGCGCAGAGCATCGCCGAAGCGCCGGATATGCGGTAGATTATCATATCCGTTCCCGAATAGACGGCATATTCATCTGCGCGTCCGGCATCGTTCAGGCTCTCAAAGGCCAGCGCTTCACGCGTACCGGAGGCAAAATTGTAGCTCATTGCTGAAAACACCATGGCCGCCAGTACGCCTGCCATGGAATCAAATACCAGCATCAGCAGTGCGGACAGTATACCACAGATTTGGCCAATCGCCAGCGTACGCCTGCGGCCGAACACGTCCGCGACAATGCCCGATGGCAACTCGCAGAGCAGGCTGGTCAAATGAAACGCACTCTCGGCCAGGCCGACCTCGGTCAGCGAAAAGCCGCGCGCGGCCAACAGCGCCACCCACGACGCGCCCGCCAGCTGAAAAGAAGTCAGTCCCGTAAACCCGTAAAGCCGCCGAATCTGGGCGGGCATCCTTTGTTTGGACATAAAGAATCCTCCTTCAAGAGTTGTGCTACGACCCGTTGAAAGGAGGAAGCAAAGCGCTCATTATGCAATGTTTATTGCAATTTCAACCGTCTTTTCCCAAAAAAGCGCGCACTTCCCCCGCAGAGGCAAAAATGTTGCCTTTTTGCAGGCGGACATTCATCATTCTCCAACCCATGGCGCGCTCCCTTCTCCCGACCGTGCGGGAAAAATCTATTACATTATATACCCATCTCATTTGTCTGTCAATCCGCGACGCGTTGCCTGATATTCGCGCGGCGTGCAACCGTAGCGCCTCCGAAACAGGCGGTCCATATATCCGGTACTGGCAAAGCCGCAGCAGCAAGCCACGGCATGAACGCTGTCCTGCGTCTTCGCCAGCAGGCGGCGCGCATGACTGAGCCGCACATGGTTTAGATAAGCCACAGGCGTGGACTGAACACCCACGTGGAAGCAGCGCAGCGCCTCGCTGGTGCTCACGGACGCAGCGTTCGCAATGTCGGCCAGCGCAACGCGCTCTGAAAAGTGATCCTCCATGTACTGAATCATCAATTTCAAGCGCGCCTGGGTCAGATTCATTGCGCGCTGCTGCGGCCTGACACTTTCAAACCGCCCCGCATTCGTCCACAGCAGCCGCCAGATGCGCAGCGTGCGCTCCAACGCTTCAAGCTCAAAAACGCCAGTTTCGGCGCGTGCAGCCGCGTAGAGCGCGTCGATCTGCCTTAGAATTTCGCGTTGCCATGCGATTTCAGGTGAAAGCAGCTGAATGGCTGGCCCACATTCCAACCATGGGCGCACATAACGCGCCTGAACCAGGCTGCCCTCTGGCGCGATCCATTCCGGCTGGAACAGAAAGTTTGGAATAATCCCTTCCCGCTGTGCCTCAAAGCGATGAATAACGCCGCTGTTAATGATCGCGCCCTCGCCCGGATGGATTTCCAAACGCTCGTTTTCAACCAATGCGCTGATCTGTCCGCATTCCAGAGCGATCACCTCAATTTCATTGTGCCAGTGCCAATCGATCACGCGCTTATCAAAGGCGCGAATGTCATCCAGATAAAACGCGAATGGAAATTCAGGCGTGCCGTGGCTCAACGTCTCCCGCAGCGCGTCGTCGGTTTGGATTGTCGTGGTTTGCTTCATCCGCCGTTCCTCCTATCTGTGCGATATTGTACTACATTTCCGTGATATTGTCCAACAAAGTCAAGTTCTAAGATGATATAATACAAATATGAAAAACAGGAGGGATGCCCTTTGAACTACAAGCCCACCATTCGAGCCTGCTTTACCGCCTATATCGTGCAGGCTGTAGCGAATAACTTCGCGCCGTTACTGTTTCTAACGCTTCAGGCACAGTATGGCATTCCTCTCTCTCATATGACGCTGCTGATTACCCTGAACTTCGCGGTGCAGCTGCTCGTCGACGGTGTTTCCGCATTCTTTGTGGATAAAATCGGCTATTGCGCCGCGGCTATCATTGGGCATGCATCCTCCGCACTCGGGCTGCTGGCGCTGGCCGTGCTGCCCGCACGTCTGCCCTCCCCCTTCGCTGGACTTCTGGTCTCGGTATTCCTGTACGCAATCGGCGGCGGCCTGCTGGAGGTCATCATCAGCCCCATCGTAGAAGCCTGTCCGTCCGACCACAAAGCGCAGACGATGAGTCTTTTGCATTCATTCTACTGCTGGGGCAGCGCGGGCGTCGTCATTCTGTCCACACTGTTCATGCTCGCCTTTGGCCGCGAGCGCTGGCCACTACTCGCCGCGCTGTGGGCCATTTTACCCATTGTCAACGGGGCATTCTTCATGCGCGTGCCACTCGCGCTGCTGATTGCCGATGGCGAAACGGGCTTGAGCATGCGCGAGTTGTTTTCCTCCAAGCTGTTTTGGATTATTCTGCTGATGATGATGTGCGCCGGTGCCAGCGAACAAGCTGTCAGCCAGTGGGCCTCGACCTTTGCCGAACAAGGACTCGGCGTATCTAAGGCCGTGGGTGATCTGGCAGGACCCACGATGTTTTCGCTACTGATGGCGCTCTCCCGCCTTCTATACGGCCGCCTTGGCCGGAAGCTAAACCTTGAAAAGACGATTCTGCTGTCGGGCGCACTCTGCGTGACTGCCTATCTAATCATCGGCTTCACGCGCCTGCCGTTATCCGGCCTGATTGGTATGGGGCTTTGCGGCTTCGCCGTGGGCGTTTTCTGGCCGGGCACGTTCAGCACAGCCGCCGTCGCCCTGCGCCGCGGCGGAACGGCCATGTTTGCGCTGATGGCGCTGGCGGGCGATCTCGGCTGCTCTGCCGGGCCCACGCTCGCGGGCGCAATCGCCGGGCTTGCGGGCGATAACCTGCGCTTGGGTATTCTGTGCTGCATCTGCTTCCCCGCTCTGCTCGTCGTTGGATTGCTGGCCTTGAAGCGGGAAATGAACCGATAAGCGATTCTCCAAAATGCCAGTATATCGCCCGCCCAGTACGGTGAATGAAATATTTGCAAAGCCTGACCTGTACATGCGAAAGCTGCTGCAAAAATTATTTCATTACCGCACCAAATTGCTTCAATCACTGTTTCTGTCAACCAGCGGATTACCAATGGCGTCGTAGGTGATCGGAACGCCGTTGTACGCGGTCAGCTTGTCCTTCCAGTTGGCGTCGCCGTAGGTGTAGGGCACATATTCCACAGCCGCGCCCAGTTCGCCGGTGGTATAGGCATAGCGAGCTTTGCTGAGAATGTTGCCGCCGCAATCATAGGTGTAGACCCAGGTCGCGTTTTCGTGCGGATCGTTGACGCGGATAAGCTGGCCCAGCGCATCGTAGGCGTAGGTCGTAGTCAGGCCGTTGCGCTTTTCGGAGATGATATTGCCGCGGGCGTCGTAAGCATATTCGCATTCATCGCCGGTGGTGTTGTGAGCGACCTTCTCAATACGACCGTTCTGGTAAGTATAAGTATTCTTGTAGCTCTTGCCGTTTGCCTGCGTCTGCACGCCCGTTACGCGCTTGGCATCGTCGTAAGAGTAAGATACGGTTTGGCCGTCCGGGGCGGTCACACTGGTCAGCGTATAATCGCTTGGGTTAATGCTGCGTGTTGCCGCATTACCGCGGGTGTCGTAGCTCTTTACCGGATAATTGTGTTTTGCATCGTATTCCGTCTTACTGCCGATTACCGAAGTGGTTCCGTTTACGGTTTTGCTCATTACGGTATTGCCGAAATCATCGTACGAGAATTCCTGCTTTATCCCCATCGGCGTGGTCGACGTGCGCAGCAGGTGCCGCTTCTTTTCCGCGGTGGTGCTGCCGTAGGTCATCGCGTATTTATCCGCCTTATCCGTACCCGGATTGTCCTCCTTTTCATCGATTGGTGATTTGAGGTTTGGTTTATCGTTTGTTTGGCTTATAAATATATAATAAAAGAATCAACCGACGGCATGCAATCATCGGTTGAT
>CAKUDW010000179.1 GCA_934645275.1 uncultured Clostridia bacterium | reverse complement strand
GCCCAGAGACACGGTGTTGGTGATGCCGATGGGGCTGCCGATGGCCACGATGGGCTCGGCGCGCCTGAGCGCTTCGCCGTCGCTGAACGTCAGCGGACTCAGATCCGTGGGGGACATGAAGCCGCAGATGGCGATATCTTTGGTCTCATCCGCCACCAGTACCTTGGTCACCATGTATTCGTAGCCGTCGTCGCTGTTGGCAACCATCCACGCCGCATCTTCAATGACGTGGTAATTGGTCACGAGCGTGCGGTTGTCGAACGCCACGAAGCCGCTGCCAGTCGCCAGCAGCTCGTCGTCCGCATCGTATACCTCCAGCATCAGCACGGATTTGGCGGCCAGCTCAATTGCGTCCGGGTCGGAAGAAAAGCCATTTTCTGCCAGCGCGCAGGACAGAAGCAGGAATATGGACAAGGTAAGTGCTGCAATCCTCTTCATATTATAATCCCTCCGCTGAGCATTATATCATCCCGCAAATGCGGGGTCAATTGTATTGCCAAATTCCGGCGGATATAGCTTAGCCGCGCCCACCGGCATTTCCGATAAGCGCGGCCATGCGGACTTGTCATCCCACGCCCAACTCGCCGCCGTGCGCCTTCAGCCATTTCTTCCAACATTCATATTCGGGCATCAGTTCCTCCACCAGCCGCCAAAAACGCGGCGAATGGTTGAACTCAATCAGGTGGCAAAGCTCGTGGATCACCACGTAGGTCAGCGCTTCCTCGGGGGCCATGATGAGTTTCCAGTTGAAATTCAGATTCCGCTTTTGCGAACAGCTGCCCCAGCGGCTGCGCTGATCGCGCACCGTGACGCGGCCGTAGGTCACGCCCAACCGCGGCGCATATTCGTCCAGCCGCTGGCGGATGCGCTCCAGCGCCAAGCGCGATAGCGCCGCCTTCAGCGCAGCGCGCACGGCTTCCTCATCCTCCGTGTGCGGCAGGGTGAGTGTGCATTCGCCGTCCGTCAGGCTCAGGGAAATTCGCGCGCCGTGGACGAGCCGCAGCGCACAGCTTCGGCCCTCGATGCAGATGCGGCTGCCAGGGTGAAGCGGGTGCGCCAGCCGGTTTTGTGCAAGCTCCGCTTCAAGTCGCGCGTGCATGGCGATGATTTCGTTCATGCGCTGCGCCACCAGAGCATCCACATCGCGCAGGCGCGCGCCTGCGGGCGCATAGACGCGGGTTTCATGACCAGGCAATGCCTTGATCAATACATTGCGGCGCGCGGTGCAAATCAGCGTGTATTTCAGGGCGCGGTTTCCGCGCGAGACGCTGCGGATCATCGCCGTCCGCTCTCGCGGGTGGTCGCCATGAAGGCGGCTTCATAGCGGTCGGGCGCGCGCATGATCTCTGCCAAGCCGCGCACAGCGCACTTGCCCGGCGCATCCGCGATGCGGCAGGGAATGCCCAGCGTGTCGCCGATGCGCTTGTCCATACCCGGCATTTCCGCACCGCCGCCCACCAGCACCGCGCCCGCGTCGTTCAAATCGGCGCTCAGTTCCTCCGCTGCCAGCGAAGCTACATGCGCGCACAGGCCGGCGATTTCGCTGACGACTTCCTCGCACGCGCGCAGCACCGGCGCGGTCTCCACATCGAAGGCCTCCGGCATGCGGCTCTCCATGCCAAAACCGGTCATGTGCATGATTATGTCGGCAGGCGCGCGTTCCGGCAGCGCCGTACCCAGCGTGTTCTTGATTTCACGCGCGGAATTCATGCCGATGCGGTAGCCGTTTTCGGCGCGCACGATGCGCTGTATGCGCTCGTCGATGCGATTCATGCCGTAGGGCACGTAGCCGAACGCCGCCACGCGGCCCAGCGTGAACAGCGTGCAGGTTATCTTACCCGCGCCGATATCTACCAGAAGCTTGCCCTCCGGCGCGGTCAAATCCAGCCCCGCCCCGACGGCCGCCGCCGCATCTGCGCGTACCAGCGCCGCTTCACCCGCGCCCGCGTCCATGGCCGCGGCCATCAGCGCTTCCTGCTGTACGGGCCGCGCGAAAGGCGCGCAGGCGATCATCACGCCGAAACGCTTCTTGCGGCTGATGAAATCCATGCGCCCGAACAGCCAGCGGAACATGCGGTCGGCGTAAAAGTTGCTCTCAAGTACGCCGTCGCGCATTGGACGGCAAATCTCTACGCCCGCGCAGGCGCGCCCGTCGATGCGCGCCGCTGCGTCGCCGCAGCAGATGGGCGTGTCCTTACCCTCGCGAAAGGCCATGCGCGCGGCTTCCTCCATGGTCGCGCCCTGCCTGAATTCCGCCATGCGCACGTAATCCGTACCCAAATCTATGCCTACGTCCCAGCGCATTTGTGTTCCTCCATCTTCGGTAAAAATCACTCGGCTTGTCAAAAAGGTTTTTGACAAGCCTGGTGGACGGGAAAGAAACTCCCCGCCACTGCCATCCTCATCAGTCTTTGCTGAAATCCTTCGGATTTCCGGACGCAAAAACTGCAAGGGAACGATTTTTGTTTAGGAAAATGAGATTTTTCGCCGCAAAAATCGTCTCGCGCCCACCGAACACGCCGCTGGGCACGACCGGAGGTTCGAGAGGGCTTTGGCCCTCTCGAGCTCTCCTGTTTTTTCGACTGATTGTATGATTCTCAAAAATCATTATAGCACATATCCGCTGCGAACGTGTGGAACAATAAGGAACAATAATTCGACAATTGAGGCAGCTATAATGCCCGCGTGTATTTCCGGATGGCCGCCGCGGCGTAGGACATCACCAGCAGTTCCGTGATTGGCATGGTCAGCCACAGCGCCTGCGCGCCCGCGAGCGCGGGCAATGCCAGAATCAGCGCGCCGCTGACGACCAGTCCGCGCGCTACGGAAACGACAAACGCCGTGCCCGGTTTCATGATTGCCTGAAAGTAATAGGTCGAGTAAATGTTGAACAGCAGCAGCAGGAACGAAAGCGCATAGGCGCGGATAGCGGCGGGCGCCATATCCAGTATTTCCGGCGTGGATTTCATAAATATGCGGATATACAGGTTCGGCCACGCCAGGCTCAGCGCCGTCCAGAACACGCCGAAGGAGGCTGACGTTATCAGCGCCAGGCGCAGCGTTTCGCGAATCCGGTCGCGCTGGCCCGCGCCGAAATTGGTGGAAATGATTGGCTGCGAGGCTTGACCGACGCTGTAGGCGCAGCACTGTACGAAGGTGCTGATGTTGATGATCGGCCCGTAGACCGCCAGTGCGTTCGCATCCAGGTATTTCATGATCTGGCGGTTGAACAGCACGGTGAGAATGCCCATCGCCACGTCGATAAAGAAGCTGGAAAAACCGGTGACCGAAATTTCCAGTAACCTGCGCGGCAGGTGGTCGGGCCTGACCAGACGCAGCGTGTTTTTGCGGCTCTTGAAATGCGTCAGCAGTACGATGAGTGAAACGACGCAGCCCATGGCCGTGGCCAGTCCCGCGCCGTAAATGCCCATATCGCAGGTGAACACGAAAAAATAGTCGCCAAAGACGTTGAAGACGCCGCCAGACAGTACGCCCAGCGTTGCAAGGCCGGGATTGCCATCGTTGCGCAGAAATGCCGATAGCATCTGGTTGAACAGAAACAGCGGAAATACATATTTAATCGGGCGCAGGTAGCGCTGCGCCAGCGGCAGCAGCGCGTCGCTCGCGCCGAAGAAGCGCAGCACCGGCGCTTCAAACAGCAATATTCCCAGCCATGACGCGGCCGCCAGAAGAACTGAGCCGATGAGCGCCGCCGTAAAGCAGCGGTTGTCCTCGCCATGCGCACCGCGGCCGCGCGCGGCGCTGAATAGCACGCTGCCGCCGATGCCCATCAGCAGGCCGAGGCTGTATATGATGTTCCAAACCGGCGCGACCACCGCCAGCGCCGCCGTGCCGTCCGGCCCCTGATATTGGCCGACCATCGCCATGTCCACCATGCCGTAGATGCACGAGATCAGCGCGCTGCCGAAGGCCGCGGACAGGTATCTGAAATATAGGGGTTTGATTTTGCCGTTCAGTAGATCCATGGCTTGTTCCTCCCTTTGAACACAAAAAAGCCGGATAAGGACGGACGTTTCAGTCCGCGCCTTATCCGGCTCATCGCTTCTTTGAACGATTCGCCCTCCGACGAACACGGTTGCTATTCTAGCAGAAGTATTCAAAATGTCAAGCGATATAACCGAGATTTCACTTTTGGCGAGCAGCGTTTCTCATCGGATTATCACTGAAATGACCGCGCGCGCTCATGCAGAGCGAATACAATAAGCGCTGTTATCAGGAATATCGAAAGACGGGAGGAATTAAATATGCGGGTATTTCAGGGATTTATGATGGCGTTGGCGGACAGTGTTCCCGGCGTGTCCGGCGGTACCGTCGCGTTTCTGATGGGATTTTACGATGTGCTGATCGGCGCGCTGCGGCACATCGCGTCGCCGGACAGGCGGGCGCGGCTGCGCGCGCATCGCTTTCTGCTGCTGCTCGGGGCGGGCTGGGCGGCGGGCATGGCGCTGGCCATGCT
>CAKUDW010000178.1 GCA_934645275.1 uncultured Clostridia bacterium | reverse complement strand
ATACCTGTGCCGGCGACTTGCCATATTTTTCCGCGCATGCCACAATTTCTGGTTGCTGAAGCAGCGCACCCGTGCCCAACGGGCTGTAAGCCTCCAACAGCATACCGAGCTTGCGGCTATACGCCACCACATCCCTCTGCTGTTCCGCAGGATGCAGGCGAATCTGGTTCACCATGGGCATGATGGTGGCCGTTTCAAGCAGCGCATCAATGTGACGCGGATGGAAATTGCTGACGCCAATGGCGCGGATGCGGCCTTCCAGATACAACTTTTCCATGGCCTTCCAGGTTTCCGCATTCTTCTGTTCCCAGCAATCGCGGAAGGCGATCGGATTGGGCCAGTGAATTAAATACATATCGCAATAATCCAGCCCAAGCAGCGCCATTGACTTATCAAATGCGCGCAGCGTGGCGTCATAGCCGTGTTCCGTATTCCAAACCTTGGTAGTAATGAAAAGCTCGCCGCGATCAACGCCGCTTTCCCGAATGCCTTCGCCCACGCTCTGTTCATTGCCGTAAATCGCGGCGGTATCAATGTGGCGATATCCCGCCTGAATCGCCGCGCACACGGAATCTCGCGCGACGTCGCCATCCGGCGTCTGCCAGGTACCAAAGCCGATACAGGGAATCTTTACACCGTTGCGAAGCTCATAGCAATCCTGCAAGGATTTCATTTAAACGCACCTCCAAACTTGATATTGTCAGTTTATACAGTTTATACATTAATTGTAATCACACGGTAGAATCTGTTCCAAATGGACGCGCGGATAAAACTAAAAAGCGCTTCAACCCGCATCATGCGTTCTCGTCAGGCGCTACGCCGTACATGCCATCCGGCATGACCAGCAGATCGTCGAAGAAGGTAAAGCGTGCCAAAGTCTCGCCCGCAGTGTTCACAAAACAGTAGGTCGTCGTCTCCCCTGTGGTGAGCATGTCGGTCTGTTTGCCAGTCACATGGCTGTGCGTCAGGCGTTCCACTATCTCCGCGCGTTGCGCCTCGCTCAGTTCCAGCTCAGATGCGCCTGCCTCACAGTCGTCCCAGTAAGCAATCAACGACACGCCCTCCAACGCAGGCAAATCATAGCCGCAGAATTCAAACAACGACGTTCCCGCTTCCGCAAGCGCCGCACCCACCAGCAACGCCAGAATCAACAGCCCTACCAAAACCAGCCTTCCGCGCATGAGTAATTCTCCTCCCACATTTTGCCATATGCTGTTTTGACGAACGACCGCGTGCATCGGTTCCACATATCGGCACAATAAATCACGCCATCGCTGTACAAAGACTGCCAGTACCGCTCTTTTAGGAGTGCGACTGACTGACTGCGCCCGAGCCGCCGCAGCGCCAATTTTCGCCCTTTCAAAAAACGCCCAAAAGAACGAGGCTTTCGAGCATTTCCGCCTTACGCCTCCGGCTTTTCCGGACGCGCAATGGGCGCGTTTTCCGGCGTAAGCGGCGCGGGTGAAACCAGCTTTTTGCAGTGTGGACAGGTATAGCGCGCATCCTCGGGATCATTGGCGCCGATAAAGAACATGCGGCCGCATTCTGGGCAGACACTGCCCGCCAGCGTTTCCGGATCGTCCTCGTCCGCCGGACGACGGCCCGCGTTTCCGTTCAGCAAATGCAGATGGTCTTCCCCATCCTCCATCTCGTCCAGATACTCGTCCTCAAACTCATCGTCGTTGATCATGTTGAAATCATCGTCGTCCCGCTCGCCTTCCAGCGCAGACAGGTCATCGTCGATGCTCTCCACATAATCGTTCAAATCGTCCATCAGTTCTTCCATGGATTCCACCCGGTCCGATATGTCATTGAGCAATTCAACCATCGTGCCGAACAGTTTTTCCTGTGCGGGATCATTCGAAAAGTCCATACCCTCGATCAACCCCTTCAGATAACCGGCCTTTTTGGCAAGTCCTTCCATTGTTTCCGCCTCCTTCCGAGCACTGCGTTTTTTCTATTATGGGGATAGAAGCAAAGCAGAACGATTGCTCATTCTGCTTTGGTGAAAAACTATAACTTAATTATGCGCGACCGAGATATTCGCCGCCCTCACGGGTATCAATCTTCAGCTTGTCGCCGACGTTAATAAACAGCGGCACCTGCAGCACAAAACCGGTTTCCAGCGTCGCAGGCTTGAAAGTGTTGGTCGCAGTATCGCCCTTGAAGCCGGGCTCGGTATCGATAACCTCGAGCTCTACAAAGTTCGGCGCCTGCACGGAGAACGCGCTGCCCTTGAAGAAGCGCACGGTAACGGTGGTGTTTTCCTTCACGAAGGGAATGGCGTCTTCCACCTGATCGTGCGTAAGCGGGAGCTGTTCAAACGTCTCCTGATCCATGAAGTAGTAGAATTCACCATCGTTGTACAGATATTCCATTTCCTTGGTTTCAATGTACGCGCGGGTGAACTTTTCGGTGGGGTTAAAGGTGCGCTCGATCACGGCGCCGGTTACGATGTTCTTCAGCTTCGTGCGCACAAACGCCGCGCCCTTACCGGGCTTGACGTGCAGGAACGATACGACGGTCCAAATGCCGTTGTCCCATTCAAAGGTGACGCCGTTTCTGAAATCACTTGCGTTAATCATGGGGAAGCCTCCTCAAAATAGTATGAATGCTCACAGCTCGATCAGCTGCTTCGGAGCGGTCACCGGATCGATATAGCCTTCCGAAGTCAGAATCGCCATGTCCTCAATTCGGCAGCCGCCGATACCGGGGATATATACGCCGGGCTCAATCGTGATGACATAACCGGGCACCAGCACGGTTTCGCATCCCGAGGCTACCCGGGGCTGTTCATGAATAAACAGGCCGACACCATGGCCCAAACTGTGGCCAAATGCGCCGGGGAAGCGCGCATCAATCATGTCGCGCGCAATCTTATCGAGCGCGCCGCAGCTTACGCCTGGCCGCACAGCCTGAAGCGACGCCATGTGCGCCTCGTATACCAAGTCGTAAATTTCCTTCAACTGCGGCGAAATCTTGCCAAAGGCCACGGTACGCGTCATATCGCTGCAATAGCCGTTTACCTTCGCACCGAAATCCAGCGTCAGCATTTCGCCGTTTTGAATCACGTGGGTCGATGGGATCGCATGCGGCAAAGAACCATTTACGCCCGCAGCCGCGATGGTATCAAACGCATTGCCCTCGCTGCCCAACGAAAGCATTTCGTAATCCAGCATGATCTGAACCTGGCGTTCGGTCATGCCCGCGTGGATTTTGCTAAGAATATTCTCGAAGGCGCGCGACGCAATCGCCGCCGAACGGCGAATGCTCTCGATTTCACTCGCGTCCTTCACCAGACGCAGTTCCTCCACCAGGCCGTTCAGGCTCGTCAACTGCACAAACGGCAGCTTGGCTTGCAGCGCCTCAAAATCATCATAGCTCAGATAGTCCGTCTCCACCGCCAGCTTCTTTACGCCACAGCTGTCCGTCAACTCCAGCGCACAGTCCGTCTCACGATGGCCAGCCATCGTCTGCATCAGCTTCGCCTGCGGCGCTTGCCGTGAAAGCTGTTCCACGTAGCGGAAATCTGTAATCACGGCAACTTCGTCGCCGCATACAAACACAGAACCCTCGCCGGTAAAGCCGGTGAGATAGCGCACATTTTCCGGCCGATGAATCAGCGCGGCGTCAAACCCACGCGCCTTCAACATTTCAACCAGCCGCTTACAGCGCTCCATCACTAAGCCCCCCTTATAATCTGTAAGAATACCTGGCACGCTGCTTCCAGCATATCGAAATTCTTCATCCCATAAGTAATACAGTTTATTATAACACGAGAATTGGAAAAATACCAGCCCCGCGGTGCATTTTTTACTGTCAAAGACAAATTTTGCAAATCTCACAAAAATTTAACCAAGCACAGTGCTACCGTAACGGCAATCGCGGCAGACAGTGCGTCGACTTGTTCCAAGATCCGGCGACGCAGGCTGCGGATTCGTTCTCTTAGAGCATAAGCCTCAAAAGACATTTGAAACGCGCTGGAAATATGCTGCGGTAGGCAGTGCATTTCCCATACCGTCTATCTATACCAATGCGCTTATCTGAATCTCGTCGCGCGGCTTCCTGACTTGCTTTTGGCAATGATGCAGCCATTCTTCAATGAGAGCAGCACATAGGCATCGCGGTTAAGCGCTTCATAGTAATTTGCGATATCCAGCGCAATAAAGCTGGCGGAATTGTCAGGTTCAGCCCTGCCTCCGCTAGCCCTTTCTCGCGGGCAATGCCGTGACACTTGAGGTAGATATCAACACAGCCTTGAAGATACGTGTTCACCAGCGGATCGGATACGAAGTTGTCCAGCTCAGTAGCCGCATCATAAAAGCATCCGTAGCTTGACTGACGGATGACCGGCACACCGTTATAATGGTATTATCTATTCTCAAATGTATCGGAGTGCATTTCATGGCAGATTTCATACGCCACGCGGCTTATCAGCGGCTTTCCGGCGCAGATACGCTGGTGCTGTTCGCACATGGCATTCAGGGCAG
>CAKUDW010000177.1 GCA_934645275.1 uncultured Clostridia bacterium | reverse complement strand
AAAAGATGCTCTCGGCCGACGAGGGCGACGTGTGGAAGGTCATGCAGGACGGCAGACTGGAACGCACGCCCATCGGCAAAATCAGCGCGGGAGACGCAGTAGCCGTACACACGGGCGAAAAGATCGCGGTGGACGGCAAGGTCGTCAGCGGCTGCGCGGTGGTAGATCAGAGCCCGATCACCGGCGAATTCGTGCCCGTAGAAAAGCGCCCGGGCGATGAAGTGTTTGCGGGAACTGTGGTCAAGAGCGGCAACATTCACGTGGAAGCGCGCAAGGTAGGCGACCAGACCGTCATTTCGCGCATCGTGGGCATGGTGGAGGCCAGCGAACTGAAAAAGGCGCCGATACAGCACTACGCCGACAAATTCTCGAATTATCTGGTACCGTTGAACTTTTTGCTGTGCCTGTCGGTATGGCTGGTGACGCGCAACCCGCAGAAGGCGCTTAAGATGCTGGTGATCGACTATTCCTGCGGTATCAAGCTGTCCACAGCCACGGCGTTCTCTGCGGCAATCAATACGGCGGTAAAGCGCGGCGTGCTGATCAAGGGCGGCGCATACATCGAACAGATGAGCCGTGCCAACACCGTGCTGCTGGACAAGACCGGCACAATTACCGAGGGCAGGCCCCGCATCGTATCCATGACGATGCTTGCCGACGACATGAGCGAGCAGGAGACCATCGCGCTGGCCATGGCCGCCGAGGAAACCAGCACGCATCCGCTTGCGAGCGCCATCCTGGCTTACGGCCGCAGCATCGGCGCGGAAATTCCGCCGCACGACGATGTGGTCACGGAAGTCTCCCGCGGCAGTCGTACCAATGTAGATGGCAAGACCATACGCGTGGGCAACCTGAAATACATGCAGGAAAACGGCGTTAAATCGAAGCGCCGCCTGAACGAGACGACGAGCGCCATTCCCAACTATGTGGGCGTGGACAACAGGATCGTGGCCGTGCTCTACGCAATGGACAGCCCGCGTGAAAATGTGCGCCGTGCCATCAACAGCCTGCGCTACGACGGCGTCGGCGATATCGAGCTGCTGACCGGCGATATGGAATCCCAGGCGCGCGCCGTGGCTGAGCTGGTAGGCGCGGACGGTTTCCGCGCGCAGCTGTTGCCGGAGCAAAAGGCCGAAGCCGTGCTGAAGCTGCAGGCGCAGGGCAACGGCGTGGTCATGGTCGGCGACGGCATCAACGACGCGCCCGCACTGGCATACGCCGACGTGGGCATATCGCTGGGCAGCAAATCCACCGACATCGCGATGGAAACCAGCGATGTGGTCATCAACCGCGACGACCCGATGATGATTCCCGGCCTGCGCAAGCTCTCGCGCGCCACGATGAACATCGTGCAGCAGAACTTTGCGATGGTCATCGCCATCAACACCGTGGGCCTGATTCTGGGCGCAGCCAGCGGCATCTCCGTGATGATGAGCGCGCTGCTGCACAACGCCTCCACGATATTGGTGGTCGCCAATTCGCTCAGGCTGATGTTCTTCTCGCCCGGCGAAGGGAGGTAAACGCATGCGTGATGAAGATCGAGCGCTGCACCTGGACGTGCTCTGTGCGCTGCCGGGCCGCATTCGCGTGCAGCTTCAGCGGCCCATCAACGCCGTAGAGCGCTTCGAGGCCATTCCCGGCGTGCTCTCATGTCGCTACAATCCGCGCATTCGCACCCTGCTGTGCGAATACGACGGTACGCGTGTCAGCGAGGAACAGCTAATCGTACAGCTGGGTGCGGTATATGCAGCCACGGCCAGGGCGCGCGTGCTGCACATCAAGCGCTCTGAAGAACGCGGCTTTTCCATGGCCCCGAGCGGCTATCTGGCGCTGGGCTGCATCGCGCTGGACAGCGCGCTGGCGCTGATGGCTTCGCCGCTGACGCGCTTCAGCCGCTGGCTTTCCACCGGTGCAACGCTGGCGGCAGTGGTGGAGCACGGCTATCAGGAGCTGCACGTTCGCGGCAGCTTTGACCCCGAGGTCATGTCTGTGGTGTATCTGATCAACTCCATTGGCAAGCCCGGCGGCAGTCTTGCCAGCCCTGTGGCCTGGGCGCTCACCTTCGGCCGCCACCTGATTCCCCGCGCGCCGCGCGAGCAGGCCTATCTGGTAAAGCGCGCGGAACGGGAAGTGACCCTCACGCCCGTAAAGGGCAACGAAAGCGAGCTGGCCTTCGCGGGCAGCATGCTGCAGCGCGGCATGGAAATGCTGGCGCGCAAATAACGACGATATCAATATACGAGGAGGAATACAATTATGTTGGGCAACAATCCGCTGGTAAAGGGCATTCTGATCGGCGTGGGCGCGAGCGTGGTCGGTTTCTGCGCCTACAAGCACAATGAGGAAAAGGTGGACAACTTTCTGCGCCGCCACGGCGTGAAGGTAAAGACCCCCACTGCCGGCTTTGAAACCATGTCCGTTGAGGATCTGATGCGCACGAAGGAAAACATCGAGGATCTGATTGCTGAAAAGGAGATGCAGGAACAGAGCGTGACCGTGGAAGCGGAACCCACCGAGGCCTGAAGCTGAGATGAATAGAGCGGGGATTGTCTCTTGCAGACAATCCCCCTTTTCGTGCCATGAAAGGATAAAAATTTTCACGTCTGCGCCTTTGTGATATATTCAAGTATTGCTCTTGCGCGCGTTGCTGTGAGCGCGAAGTATCGCTTTTATACTCTGGACACAGCCGTGTTAGTACTTTGCATTTTCTCCATGAAACACTGTGTCTGGGCCTGTTGGCCGGGAGCCACGCTTTTCATTCGCCTGCATACAGAGGATTGGCCTCGCGCGCCTGCACGCCGTACGCATCCTTCAAAAATTCAAATGCGGCCCGCACTCCGTCCGGCACATCTACATGCGCAATGAAACCGCGGCCACGCGGGCCGTAACCGTTTTCATCGTCCGTCAGGCGCGGAATCTCACCCATAAGCAAATTCAAATAGCGCGCCATATTCCACATGCCGTGGATATGCCGCTCAAAGGCCAACGCGCCGCCGCATACAACCACTCGCGCGCAATAGGCCGCGAAATTCACAACATCTACATTCGGCGGCGCATACTTGCGAAACCCCGCATCCATGCGCCGCTGCATGCTGGCGTCCTGACAGAGTACCACGCGGCGCATGGGCAGACCATTCTTCGCAATCAGCGCCAGCAGGTTCGTTATATTGTTGCCGCAGTTGGTAGAACGCGTTTCAAGATACTCGGCACGCAGGCCATACCGGCGATCCAGGTAGGCCTGAAAGAGCTCGGCCTCAGGCTGATTCCGCGTGTCTATTTCCGGATATTCCGCGCGCACAGCTGCGCGCAGCGTATCGGTGGTGTGCCCCACGCCGCCCACGATGACATAGTGTTCGGCTACGCCTTCCTGCATCGCCCGGGCCAGCAAGTCACCGCCGGCCAGCACGCTGCCGCCAAAAAGTACCATCACATCCGCCCGTGCGCCGTTCCAGCGCGCTTCAAGCGCCGCGCGCGTCAGCTCGGGCACATCCCGCAAACCGCAAAAGTCACCGAGGCAATTGACGCTCTCAGCAACCCGTTCGAGCATATCCATTTTTCACGTCCCCTACGCTTCAATTTTTCAACCGTTCGCTGCCGCAAAACCTGCGCGCCCCGTTGAGTTTTACACCGGCGTGTGTTATAATCTGATTATATGAAAAGCCGTGTAATTTCTGCGGCGATGTCGCGCGCCCGCACCTGCGCGCGGGTCAAAATTGCGCCCACATCCGCACCGAGCGTATCCAGCCCGTCCGCGGCCGCGCAATAGAATTGGGGCACGCCCAGCAGCTTGCCCGCCATGGCGCGAATATAGCCGTAACCCCAGTCGTCCGCGCCGATGAAACCGCCCGCACTGGTAAAATACGCCAGCGCTCGCGCACGGCACAGGCCCACGGGCTGGTCGTCCACATAGATGAATGTGACGCCGGACACGCAGACATGCTCGAAATAGGTCGCCAGCGCCGCCGGAAACTGAAAGTTCCAGTAAGGCGCGCAGATCGCAACCACGTCCGCCTCGGCAAACTGGCGCGCCAGTGCAAGATTTGCATCGTCAAAGGTAGCCGCGTCCGTTAACCGGCTGCGCGCGCGCTCAGCCGCGCCGGTCAACGGCACGAGCGCCCTATCGTCAAGCCGCAGCTCAGCGAGCTCCGCGCACGGATTCAGGCGCATAAATTCATCCCGAAACGCCGCGCCCAGGCGATAGCTTCGTGAAACTCCGCGGGGCCGTGGGCAGGCGTCAATCATTAAAAAATTCATTGGGCAGGCCGCTCTCCCTTCCGCCAGATTAGTTCCGACGATCGCCGGCTGGTGGCTCTGCAAGCATTATACCCCGTATTTCCGATATCCGCAAGCAGGAGGTTCTCATCCATGGCGTACCGAATCACCGCGCCAACCTGGCACAACAGCGCCGAAAAGGGCGAGTTTGCAAAAACAGTGCTGATGCCCGGCGACCCGAAGCGCTCGAGGTGGATCGCTGAGACCTATTTTGAAAATGCGCGGCTGGTAAACGACATTCGCGGCGTGCAGGGCTATACGGGGCTGTATCGTGGCAAACCCGTATCCGTAATGGCCAG
>CAKUDW010000176.1 GCA_934645275.1 uncultured Clostridia bacterium | reverse complement strand
CTGACTTTGGTCATTCCCTAAATGCACCCCCGATAGTATCAAAGCTCTGCTTTTTCAAGCTGAAGTATGCGATCCGCGAGCGGCGGATCTGTAACGACCGCAACCATGCGGCCGGGTTTTCCAATGGCGTGACCCAATTCATTTTCGGGTGCGTACACCAGCGGCACTTCATGCCACGCGCAGGCGTCGCTCACGCTCTTGACGGCGTTTTTCGCTGCGGCGCGATCCAACACCGCAGCGCATGCCGTGCCGCCACGAATAGCCTGAACCGAGGCCTTTTCGCCGCTGAGCACTTTGCCCGCACGCACGGCCAAACCGAGCATGTTCAGCCAGCGCTTCATGCCTGGCCTCCGCTGAGAATCTGATTCTCAAGCGCCGCAAGCACGGCTTCATCGATTTTCGTTTCCAATGCACGATCCAGTGCCCGGGTCTTTTGCGCTTTTTTCAGGCATTCAATGCTCTCGCACACATACGCGCCGCGGCCTTGCGCCTTGCCGGTGCGATCAATGCGGGCGTCGCCGTCCTGCGGCTTCACCACGCGCAGCAGTGTGGCTTTGGGTTTCATTTCACGACAGCCCACGCACATGCGCATCGGAATTTTGCGCGGCTTGACAGGCATCAGGCTTCACCTTCCGCTTCAGGCTCAGGTGCAGCCTCGTTTTCTTCGCTGCCCTCCTGCGCCGCCAACGCGTCCATCTGGCTCTGAGACTTGATGTCGATCTTCCAGCCGGTCAGTTTAGCGGCCAGGCGGGCGTTCTGTCCCTCCTTGCCGATGGCCAGCGACAGCTGGTTATCCGGCACGATTACGCGCGCGGCTTTTTCCGCTTCAGAAACGAACACGCTGATCACGCGCGCCGGGTTCAGCGCATTTGCAATGTACTCTGCCGGATCAGACGACCACTTCACGATATCGATCTTCTCGGTCTTGAGCTCGTTGACGACATTTTCAACGCGCATGCCCTTCGGACCGACGCAGGAACCAACCGCATCGATCATGGGGTCGGTAGAAAAGACCGCCATCTTTGTGCGGAAGCCGGCTTCTCGGGCGATGGACTTAATCTGCACCACGCCGCTGACGATTTCGGGCACTTCAATTTCGAACAGGCGCTTGACCAACCCCGGATGCGTTCTGGATACGAAAACCTGCGGGCCGCGCCCCAGACGGGAAACTTCCAGCACATAGACCTTGATTCGGTCGTTCACGCTCAGTTCCTCCGTGGGCATCTGCTGCGCGGGCTCCAGCACGCCTTCCACGCGGCCAAGCTCCACGAACACCTGCTTGTTTTCGATGCGCTGCACGATGGCCGTCAGAATTTCATTTTCCTTCTGGCTGTACTCATCGTAGATCACGCCGCGTTCAGCCTCGCGCAGGTGCTGCACTACCACTTGCTTGCCGGTCTGCGCCGCGATGCGGCCAAAGTTCTTCGGCGTGACGGGCACTTCGACAAGATCGCCGATCTCATACTGCGGCCGAATCGAACGTGCCTCTGCCAGCGTCATTTCGCACAGCGGGTCATGCACCTCGTCCACCACAGTCTTGCGGGAATAGACCTCCACCGTACCCTTTTCCGGGTCGATGGCAGCGCGCACATTCGCCGTCTTGCCGAAATTCTTCTTATATGCAGAAATCAGCGCCGATTCAATTGCAGAAAACAGAACGTCTTTATTGATACGGCGTTCCTTCGCCATCGCGTCCAGCGCGCTGAAAAATTCAACGGAATCAATGCCACCGTTTGCCATTTTGGGTTTCCCTCCTGATTCTATTACTGGTTCATTCTGCGGGAACATCGTCCGCCAGATCAGCTTCCGTAAACTCAATCAGCGGCCGTACAATGGCTACATCCTTCTGCGGGAAAGCCATTTCCACGCCGTCCTCGGCTGCGATCTTCACCACGCCATCCTCAAGACCCAGCAAACTGCCTTGAAAGCGTTTCGCGCCGTTCACCGGCCTGTACGTTTTCAGTTCTACTTCCATGCCCGCCGCACGCTCGAAATCGCGCGCCGTCTTCAGCGGCCTGTCCGCGCCAGGTGAGGACACTTCCATATAGTCGTAAGCCACATCCTCTACCAGCGGTTGTATCTGGCGATGGAAGACCTCAAGCTCATTGAGCGACACGCCGTCTGGCCGGTCAATGTAGAAGCGCAGAAAATGCCCGAGAGGCTCCTTTACCAGCTCTACGTCCACCAGCTCCACCTGCTGCTGTTCCGCAATGCGCTGGGCAATCTTTTCAGCCTCGTGTACGGACATCGCCTTCTTCGGCATGCTGCCTTCCTCCTCGCATTCAATCGCTCTTGACACAAGAAACAGGTCTTTGCGCCCATTCTCTTCTGCAAAAACCTCGTTCCCGGAATTATCGCTTCAGGAATTGCCGGCGCATAAATCCGCCGAGCCGCAAAACTCTGGTTTTGCTAATTCCCGTCCTTCAAAAACACGCCGCCGATATTCGGCGGTCGCGTTTACCATAATTCAATTCCTTCTCTATTATAACACGCAATCGTTCCAATTACAACCAATAAAAGCAGGGTTTAATTGAAGGATTGTGTTATATTCTGGCGTTTACAGCGACGTGCGCCCGTTCAGAAGGGGTCCTCGTATTTCACGCGCTCGATGCGCGCGCCGAGGCGCACCAGCTTTTCATCGATATTCTCGTAGCCGCGCAGGATATAGCCCACGCCGCCGATTTCTGTAACGCCCTCACCCATCAGTCCCGCGATGACCATGGCCGCGCCCGCGCGCAGGTCCGTGGCGTTCACGCGCGAGCCCACCAGATGGTCCACGCCGGTGATGATGGCGCTGGATTCAATCACGCGCACGTTCGCGCCCATCTTGCGCAGCTCGTCCAGAAAGCGGAAACGGGATTCAAAAATTGTTTCCGTCACGATGCTGGTACCGTTGGCTACCGTCAGCAGCGCCGAAAGCGGCTGCTGCAAATCGGTCGGAAAACCGGGATAGCCCTGCGTCTTCACGTTCACCGCACGGAACACGCGGTTGGAACGCACCCGAATCCAGTCGTCCTCGCTGGTGATGTTTACGCCCATTTCCAGCAGTTTGGCCGACAATGCCTCCATATGCGTTGGGATCGCGCCGGTGATGTATACATCGTCGCCCGCGGCTGCCGCCGCGATCATCAGCGTTCCGGTTTCAATCTGATCCGGCACTACAGTGTAGTCCGCGCCGTGCAGCTGGCGGCCGCCGCGAATGCGAATCACGTCCGTGCCTGCGCCCTTCACATACGCGCCCATACTTGAAAGGAAATTGGCCAGATCCACGATGTGGGGCTCCTTGGCCGCATTATGTATAGTCGTCATGCCCGGTGCGGACACCGCCGTCAGCATGGAATTGACCGTCGCGCCCACGGAAGGCATATCCAGAAACACATCCGAGCCCTGAAGCACATCCGCCGTAGCGACCAGCACGCCGCCCAGCGTTTCCACCTTCGCTCCCAGGGTACACATGCCTTTGATGGTCTGGTCGATGGGACGCGCACCGATATCGCAGCCGCCCGGCAGCGGCACCTCGGCCCGCCTGAACAGCCCCAGCAGTACCGGCGCCAGATAGTAGGAAGCACGCATACGGCCCGCAAGCTCATAGGGCGGGTTAAATTTGTCCACAGTGCGTGGGTCGATCCAGATAGTATTATCCCTGAATTCCACCCTTGCGCCCAACCACTTGAGCATTTCGATGATTACATGAACATCGTCGATGTCCGGAATATTGTCAATCGTAGACGGCGAATCGCCGAGCAGCGCCGCCGGAATGATCGCCACCGCGGCGTTTTTGCCGCCGCTGACTGCGACCTGGCCTTCCAGCCGTTCGTCGCCGTAAATCCGCAGTTTTTCCTTCATATCATCATCCATCCGGCTTCGGCCGGTCCTTTCATGCATGCAGGCGCGCCCGGGCACGCTTCCCATATCGATGTCCGGACGTGAAAAAAGCAACGCAAATCATATCGCCGCATCTTTCATTATACAATAGTTTCCCGCATCCTGCAACACTTTTTTAGCGTTTGATGGGGCGCTTTTCATTGCCAATGCTCTCAGGATATGCTAAAATAGCGATTGAGGAGAATTGTCAGCGTTTTCCTTTGGAATCCACTGACCCCGCAACTGCTTTGCAGTTTGCTGGTTCTTACACTTCAGGAAATCAGACCATTAATAAATTGTCGAGGTGTATGCGCGCGTGGCAGAGGAAAGTCGATACCTGTCCTTCCAGGGCATCCGCGTTTTTTTTCGCGTAGTTGCCCCGGAAGATACGCCCCGCGAGCGCGTGCTGCTGCTCTCGTCGCCGCTGATCGGCACGTTTCACTGGCGCAAGCTGTTGCCAGAGCTGCTGCAGCTGGGTTGCCTGACGGTGCTGGCCGATCTGCCGGGCTTTGGCCGCAGCGACTGCGTGCCGAACATGCCGCAGGACAATCTAACTCGTGCGAACATGCTTTGGGGCGTACTGGATGAAATCGACCGTCAGAGCGGCGCGCCAGATTCGCTGTGGCATCTGGTTGGCCATGGCACCGCCTGCGCCACCATTCTGGAAATGGCGGCGCTCTACCCTGACAGCGTAAAGTCACAGATACATATAT
>CAKUDW010000175.1 GCA_934645275.1 uncultured Clostridia bacterium | reverse complement strand
ATTGACGCCAGCGAAGATGAAATTGCAAAGACCTTCGAGGCCTGTGGCTATTCGCGCCTGCCCGTATATCAGGAAACGATAGACAACATCGTGGGTATACTGCACGAAAAGGACTTTTATGCCAACCGCGGCGGCAAGCAACCGTTGCGCAGCATAATGACCATGCCAACGTTCGTGATGCAGACGGCCAAGGTTTCAGATCTGCTCAAGCGCCTGCAAAAATCCAAAACGCACATGGCGGTCGTTGTGGATGAATACGATGGCGTGCAAGGCATTGTGACCATGGAGGACATTCTTGAAGAGCTCGTCGGCGAAATCTGGGATGAGCACGACGAGGTTGTCGAGGAATACAAAAAAATTGACGAGGATGTCTATCTGGTAGACGGCGGTGCCAATCTGGACGATATGCTGGAACTGTTTGACATTCACAAGGAATATGATCCCGTTACGGTAAACGGCTGGGCCACTGAACAACTCGGGCGTTTCCCCAAGGCGGGCGACAGCTTTGACTGCGACAATTTACACGTCACGGTTGAAAAAGCGGAGCGGCGACGCGCGACAGAACTTCGCGTGGAGCGCGTGATCTCGCACGACAGCGACGTGCGGGAAGAATCTGCAAAGTAATACCTGATAAAACTTATCAAAGGCGCTGCATCTGAAACGATGCAGCGCCTTTCGCAAAAGCATAAGCCTGTTCAGCCTCTGCCTTCCTCGGCCTTATGTTTGGTCTCAAGATAGGCGTTGATGTTGGCCAGTACCTCGTCGCTGTTCAGACCGTGCACGGCGCAGGCCTCCTCCAGAGATTCCATAATGGACGACGGGCAGCCGACGCAGTGCATGCCGGCCTGCATCAGCACCATGCCGATACCGCGGTCGTAGCTGAGCATTTCGCCCATGGTAGTCTGTTTCGTGATCTGCATATTTATTTCCTCCGTTGGTTTTATTCCAGTTCCTATTATACCCGAATTCCCGGCAAATGCAACACCCAGTTTGAGCAATGCCGCGCGTCAATTTCTCAGGCTGTGCAGCGGCGCGGGAATTCTGCCGCCGCGCGCAATAAAGTCTGCCGACGAAAAATGTTTCACAGGAATCACCGGCGCGTGGCCCAGCAGCCCGCCGAATTCCACATTATCGCCAGGCTTTTTGCCAGGCGCGGGAATCACACGCACGGCGGTGGTCTTGTTGTTGATCATGCCGATGGCTGCCTCGTCCGCGATGATGGCGGAAATGGTCTGCGCGGTGGTATCGCCGGGAATGGCGATCATATCCAGTCCAACGGAACAGACGCAGGTCATCGCTTCCAGTTTTTCCAGACTCAGCGCACCCACCTCGGCCGCGTGAATCATGCCGCTGTCCTCGCTGACGGGGATAAACGCACCCGAAAGTCCGCCCACATTGGACGAGGCCATCACGCCGCCCTTCTTCACCGCATCGTTCAGCAGCGCCAGCGCCGCCGTGGTGCCGTGGGTGCCGCAGCACTCCAGCCCCATCTCCTCCAATATGGCCGCCACAGAATCACCCACTGCGGGCGTAGGCGCAAGCGAAAGATCTACAATGCCAAACGGCACGTTCAGCCGCCGCGAGGCCTCCATGGCTACCAGCTGGCCCACGCGCGTAATCTGAAACGCCGTGCGCTTCACGGTTTCGGCCACCTCGTTCAGCGGTCGACCCTTCACGCGCTCCAGCGCCACCTTCACCACGCCGGGACCGCTGACGCCCACGCTCACCGCGCAGTCGCCCTCGCCCGGGCCATGGAATGCGCCCGCCATGAATGGGTTATCCTCCACGGCGTTGCAGAATACCACCAGCTTCGCGCAGCCCAGGCCATCCTGTTCAGCGGTACGCGTCGCCGTCTCTTTGACGATTTCACCCATCAGCGCCACCGCGTCCATGTTGATGCCGGCGCGTGTGGACCCAATGTTGATGGACGAACAGACGATATTCGTCGTCGCCAGCGCCTCGGGAATAGAGCGAATCAGGCGCTCGTCGGCTGCGGTCATCGCCTTGTGCACCAGCGCCGAATAGCCGCCGATGAAGTCCACGCCCGTCTCGCGAGCAGCTGCGTCCAGCGCCAGCGCCAGCTTTTCAGGATGCCGGATGCCACCAGTGACCAGCGCCGCGGGCGTCACGGAAATGCGCTTGTTGACGATCGGCACGCCGTATTCGCGCTCAATGGCGCGGCCCACTTCCACCAAACGCTCGGCCCGGCGCACGATGCGATTGTATACGCGCGTGCAGAGGGCGCGCTCATCATCGCTGACGCAGTCCAGCAACGATATGCCCATCGTAATCGTGCGCACATCCAGCTTCTGATGGTCGATCATGCGCAGCGTTTCCAGAATATCGGATGTATTGAACATCGCGCTACCTCCTGTCGGTCAGATATGATGCATAGCATCGAAAATTTCGCCGTTCTGAATGCGCACCTGCAGATTCATGCGCTCGCCCAGCGCCGCCAGTTCACGGGAAATGGCGTCAAAATCGCTGTGCTCGGAAGTGACGTCCACCACCATAATCATGCTGAACAGGCCGGAAAGAATGGTCTGCGAAATGTCCAACACGTTCACATCGTAATCATAGAGTATCTTCGTCACGCGCGCGATGATGCCGCGCTGATCCGCGCCCAGTACGCTGACGACCGCCTTCTTGATATCGTTCATATTCATTTCAACACCTTTCAAGTGATTTAATGCTGTACTGTGATACTATTTTAAGCCGCACATACGCCTCTTTCAACGGATTTGCCGTTATTTTTCGCGCGCCTCTTGCCGAATGCCGCGCCGCCGCGCTATAATAGAGACATCAATCAATTTTCGGAGGACAAGCATTCATGCAGGATTTTCTGCTGATCGGTGAAATTACCAAGCCGCAGGGCGTGCGCGGCGAACTGAAGCTGCGGCCCGTAACCTGCGACCCTTCACGCTTTGAAGAAATGAACATCGCCTATCTGAAGGACGGTGACGGCTATCGTCCGGTACGCATACAGGTGCACAGCGCCTCGGCAGACGCGGTGTTTTTGCGCATGGAAGGCGTTGAAACCCGAAACGATGCGGAAGAAATGCGCGGCACGGCGCTGTACATCGACCGCGCCCACGCCGTAGCGCTCGATAACGACAGCAACTTTCTCTGCGATCTGATCGGCCTGAAGGGCGTGCTGACCGACGGCGGCGAAATCGGCAGGCTCATTGAAGTGATGCAACCCGGCGGCAACGATGTATATGTGTTCCGCGGCACGCGCGGCGAGGTGCTGGTACCCGCGCTGCGCAGCGTGGTTGTGCGCGTGGATCTGTCTGCGGGTGAAATGCTGCTGGACGCGGCGCGCATGGCCGAGGTGGCGGTGTACGATGAAAATTAAAATACTGACGCTGTTTCCCGAAATGATCCGTCCGGCGCTGGAAACGAGTATCCTCGGCCGCGCGATCCGCAACGGCCTCATCAGCGTGGATGTGATCGACATCCGCAACTACGCTGAAAACAGGCATAAAAATGCCGACGACTATCCCTTCGGCGGTGGTGCGGGCATGGTGATGCTGCCGCAACCAGTGGTGGATGCCATCGAGCAGAACGCCAAGCCGGACATGCGGCGCGTGTACATGTCCCCGCGCGGGCGCACATTGACGCAAAAAGTGGTCGAGGAATACGCGAAGCTTGATTCGCTGCTATTGCTCTGCGGACATTACGAGGGCGTGGATCAGCGCGCTTTGGATATGTGCATCGACGAGGAATTGTCCATTGGCGACTATGTATTAACCGGCGGCGAATTAGGCGCGCTGGTAACGGTGGACGCCGTGGCGCGGCTGGTGCCCGGCGTGCTGGGCTGCGACGAATCCGGAGAGGACGAATCCTTTACCACCGGCCTGCTGGAATACCCACAGTACACGCGCCCAGCCGATTTTCGGGGGCAGAAGGTGCCCGATGTACTGCTGGGCGGCAATCACAAGGACATTCTGGCGTGGCGGCGCAGCGAAGCGCTGAAGCTCACCCGCATGCGCAGGCCTGAAATGCTTGAGACCGCGCCGTTGAATGAAGTCGATCATGAAACCCTGCGCAAATTCGACGTTGCGGACAGGATGATCGCCGAGCTCGCCGAACGCGGCGTGCGCGCCGAGCGCATGGACATGTTCGAGGAAGCTGCCTATGCCAAAGCATGGTTTGCGCGCTTCGTGCCCGCGGAAAGCCGCGCCGCCGCGAAAAAGCTGTGCTTCTCCGGGCGGCGGCACATCGGCTATTTGTATCAGGCGTTTGAGGCGGGATACGCGCCCGCCATGCGCGATGAAGGCGCGCTAAGCGACGTATCCGGCGCGGCTGTGCTGTACCTGAACCGCGACGGCGTGGCGCTTACCATCGACCGTGCCGAAGCTGTTGGAATTCTGCCCAGATTCGCGCTGCTGACCGCACAGGACATGGCGTGGACGATCGCCGTCTCCAACCGGGGCGAAATGTATCGAAGCATGTAGATTTTCCCGCAATTAACACAAATTATCCTTGCCTGGAACGTGAGGATCTGATATAATGTATGCTGTTATATCGGGCGGTCCTCTGCCGCGCGGCGGTTATGAACGTCCTTGTGAGGAAGGAGGAAATC
>CAKUDW010000174.1 GCA_934645275.1 uncultured Clostridia bacterium | reverse complement strand
TCGGACATGGTGTTGAAGAACACCAGATCGCCGCGGCGCAGGCTGGACGTGCCGGAGATCTTCGGATACTTATCGCTGTATCCCACGGAATAGGCCGAGTGCGCCAGCGTTACGCCGATCTGCTTGAAGCAGTAGAGCGTCAAACCTGAGCAGTCGAAGGTGGCGGTGCCGGCAGAACCGAATACATAGCGCTTGCCGAGCTGCTGCTGCGCCACATAGATCACATATTCCAGCTTCTGCGCATTGCTCATGTTGGGAGAGTAGCTGGATGTGGTGGAAGCCAGTCCAGAAGGCATGCCCGAGGGCGTGGTACCGCCGTTATTATTGTTGTTGGGCGCGGTGTAGTCGGCTGCGTTGCTACCGGAGGGCAGGCTGGGCGCGGAGCCGCTGTAGAGCGCGCGAATGGTCTTGTTGTCGGCATTGCCAGTGGCCGAACCGCCCGCCGTCTTTTGGAACAGGCGAATGGCCGCGGCAGTGGTGGTGCCGTACTGACCGTCAACAGAGGCCGCTTTGCTCAGATAGCCCAGCGCGAGCAGGCGGGTCTGAATACGGGAAACGTTCACATCCGTGCTGCCCGAGGAGAGCGAGAGACTCAGCAGCGGGGAAGCAGGCGCGTTTCCGGAGTAGAGCAGGCGCTGCGTGCCCACATCGGCCTTGCCGGTCTGCGTCATGCCGCAGGCAGCCTGGAAGCGCTTCACGGCTTCGGCAGTAGCAGAGCTGAAGTTGATGGAAGGAATCGTGTCCAGATAGCCGAGCTCCAGCAGCGTTGTTTCAAGCTTGGCCACAGCCGAGCCGCTATCGCCATCGGTGAGCTCAGCGTAGCTGTCAGCATTCAGACTGGAACGGGACACGTAGCCATAGGTACCGTTTATGCCAACAAGCACACGCTTGGAATCGTAGCCGTAGTAATTGAGCGTGTCGCCTGCCTTCAGCGTGAGCGTGCCGCCGCTTTTCGTGGTCATTTCAGCTGTGGCGGTGATCACCGTGCAGGTGCCCTTCGGCTGCGTGGAGATGGAGCCGTCCTGGCTGTTGTCGCTGCCGGTTTTCTCCAGCGCGGAAAGCTGGCAATAGCCGAAGTTGCCCGCCAGTTCTATGTAGGCCCAGTCGGAGTTGGTCTTTACGATGTTGACCTGCGTGCCGGCCTTCAGCGTGCCAAGCGATTTGGAGGAACTGCTGGCGCTCTGGTATACCTTCACGCCGCCTTCCTTCACCACAGCGGGTACGGCGTCAGAAAGGTCGATGCTCCCATTGGAGCCGCTGGTCTTTTTCAGTCCAGCCAGCGCACAGAAGCCGAAATTACCGTCCAGGCCGATGTAGGCCCAGTCGCTGTTGTAAGCGTATACGGTGATGGTCTGACCGTAGGAAAGCGTACCGATGCGCTTGGCGGAGGTGTTTGCGCTCTTGTAAACCGGCAGAGCGGACACATTGACCATGGCCGCGATTTTGGCGACGGTCACGCCTGCGGCTTCGGCCGCTTCGGTCGTGGCAGAGTCGGGCAAGAAGGGATCGGTCGTGGCGGCAGCGTCCGGCGCGGGGGTGACAGAAGCGTCTTCCTGCTCCTGTGCAGAGAGATGGCCGGTGTAGGCGTAACCTAGGCGGCCATTCTTTTCGATCATCGCCCAGTTACCGTCCACGGCCAGTACATTTACCGTTACGCCCGCTTTCAACGCCACGCTGCGCGCGCTGGTGCTCGGTTCGGCGTAGACGAAGGTGTCTGCGGAAACGGTTGCCGGAATGGCGATATCCTGCACTGCGGTCAGCGATGCAGCGCTGACATAGGCAGTGTTGCCGTTAATTTGAATGGCAGCCACGCCGTTTTTCTCGGCTCCGACGGTCACGATGGTGAGTGCGTCCAGCGTGCCAAGTTTTTTCGTCAGCGCGGCGTCCGCGTATACGGACGCGGATTCCGAGGATACCAGCGCGGAGTAGCGCTCCGCCAAGGCGGGCGCACCCAGCGTCAGCATCAGCGCCAGCGTGAAGGCCAATATCCTGATTAATCTGCGGCTTTGGTTTTTCATATGATTCGTTCCTCGCATCCAAGCAGAATTCTCTATTCGGTAAAAGGGCATGCCTCGCCCCGTATGAGAATAAATATTCGGCCCTCATGCAGAAAAACCTGCAAAATGAAATGTAAAAGTAGTTTGGTTGAATTATGACTGCAATATGTTTGTAATAATATGCGAGGTTTTCGACGAAAAATGGACGCAAAAAAGCGCCTTCCCGGGGAAGACGCGCTCGATTTCAAGTATATATTACGCTTGTGTGACGAAGGGGTGATCCACAGACACTACGGCGAAATAATCCCCTTCGATTTCGCGTACAATTCGCGATATCTCTGCTTTTACTTCACTGTCGGAAAGCTTGAAGCCGTAGGGTACAACCACGTCAAAAATCACATTGGTGTGCGTGGGGCCGGGCACCATTCTGAAATCATGCATGCTGATTTCGCTGCTGATGCGGCTGTGTATGCGCTTAAGCACCATTTCGCGGGTGCGGGCGATTTCCTCGTCATCGGTGGAAATGGGGTCCATGTGAATCACGGCGCTACAATTCAGTTCCGTTTGCAGGCGGCGCTCAATGGTGTCGATTACATCGTGCAGCAACAGTATATTGCCGCTGGCAGGCACCTCCGCGTGCAGTGAAATCATTACGCGGCCCGCGCCGTAATCGTGAACCATCAGATCATGCATGCCCACGACTTCAGGATATTCGGCCACGATGGTTTCGATGCGGCGCACGAAAGCCGGATCGGGCGCCTTCCCCAGCAGCGGGCTGATGGTGTCGCGCGCCGCGCCGAAGCCTGCTTGAAGGATCAGCAGTGATACCGCCGCGCCCGCCCAGGCGTCCACATTGTAGCCGGTAAAGCGGCAGATCAGCGTGGAAAACAGCACCACGGAGGTGGCGCAGGCGTCGGACAGACTGTCCGCAGCGGCAGCGGCCACAGTTGCAGAGGCGATCTTTTTGCTTATTCGCCGGTTGTAGGCGGCCATGTACAGCTTTACCAGTATCGAAACGCACAGAATAATAATGGACAGCACGCTGAAATCCACTGTTTCTGGATGGAAGATTTTTCCAATCGAGCTGCGCGCCAGATCAAAGCCCATCATCAGGATCGCCAGCGATACGATCAGTCCCGCGATGTATTCAAAGCGTCCGTGACCGTAGGGGTGGTCTGGGTGCGGCTTTTTTGCAGCCAGTTTAAATCCCAGCAGCGTGATAATGGACGAACCTGCATCCGAGAGGTTGTTGATTGCATCGGCTACAATGGCGATGGAACCGGTCATCGTGCCCGCCAGGTATTTCCCGGCAAACAGCAGCAGATTGAAGCCGAAACCCACTGCACCACAGAGTACGCCGTAGGCCTCGCGCACGGCCGGATTGGCCGTGTCGTTGCGGTTTTTAATGAATATTCTGGCTAACAGGCGAATCATGTGGCAAAACTTCCTTTCTCAGCCCTTTCGCCGGGCACGCATTTTCAGCGAGATGAACCAGCATAGCGGCAACAGATACAGATAGAACGCGAACGGCAGGCATTCTGTGCCGCAGCCGAGCATGCCCAGCGGTACGCTGCACGCAATGCACCACGGCACCAGTCCGGCCAACACGATCACGGAATTCGAAATGTCCATCATCAGCTCGACGCGTCCCTCATGCGTGGCGGCATAGTTGGAGCTCATGATCTGGCGGCACATGATGGCGCCAATCGTCTGATTGCAGAATACTGCGCTTGCGCCGAAGCTGACGGCAACCATGGCAGGGAAGCGGCCGATGCGGCGGCAGAGCCGAGCGGAAGCCGTTTCCACGCCGCGCAGCATGCCCGTGCCTTCAAAGATGCCGGTGCAGGCGCTGGAGAGCAACAGCAGCGATACGATTTCCAGCATGGATTTAATGCCGCCGCCCGAGATCAGCCTGGCCAGGACTGGATCAGCCGGCGTGAACCCCATGGCCGTCATGCGCAGCACTTCGCCAATTGGCTTGCCCTGCAGAAGCATCGTCAGCACGATGGAAAACGCGATGTTCGTTGCCATTACTACCCGGATGTTCAGCCGGGCAAAGGCCATGCCCAGCAACAGCACTGTGGGTGCAAGACACCACAGGCTCAGGTTGAATTCGCGACCGAAACCGGAAATCAGCGAAGTGTCGATTTCCCCCGGGCTGCTCAGCAGCGATATGCCCGCGTATAGCGCGACACATAGTAGCAGCGGTACAAGCGACGGCTTCAGCATCAGCCGGATATTCTCGCTCACGTTCGTGCCCGTCTCATGCGCCACGAGGCTCGCCGAGGAAGAGGCGGGGGAGCCGCGATCGCCGACATACAGGCCGGACATTACCGCGCCTGCCGCCCACGCTGCGTTTACGCCGCTTGCACGGGCGATGGTCATCAATATTACTCCAATGGTGGCAGCTACGCCGAAGCTGGTGCCCAGCGCATAACTCATTATGGAAGTCAGCAGGAAGGCTGCCAGTATGAATACCTGCGGCGGGATCAGTTTTACGCCGTAGTAGGTAAAGCAAGCGATGGTGCCGCTTTGCCGCCACAGCGAGGTGAGGCAACCAATCATCAGCAAAATCACGACCACCACGCCCGCGCCGCGCGCGCCGTGCCA
>CAKUDW010000173.1 GCA_934645275.1 uncultured Clostridia bacterium | reverse complement strand
GTACCATACGGCTGTAGTGATCCGACATCAGCTGCGAAAGCGTATCAGCCTCCACATACTCCGTAGGAATCACGCTGCCCGCGTTGTCCACATAGGAGATTACACTGCTGACCTCAGGGAGTGTCTGCAATGCGTCCGACAGCGCGCGTTCTCGCGCGGCATTTCCGCGCGGTACCATCACGACGTAGCTGTCGCTCTTGCCAAACACCGCTTCGATGGCCTCGATATCCTGTCCCAGCTGCGTATTCGGACCAAATATGTGCGATGAACCATAATAATAATCGTTCTGCTCAGAGCCCAGATACGCCGGAACTGCAATGAGCACCAATACCAGCAGCACCGGCAGCATCGTACGCGTCACACCCTTGCCCAGTCCTCGGAAGGAGGGCATGAAACTGCGATGGCGCAGGCGCTCGAGCGGGCGTTGAAGCAGTAAAATCAGCGATGGGGAAAACAGGAACACCGTCAGTAGGCTCACGGCCACGCCCTTGCCAAGCACGAGCCCCAGATCCGGACCGATTTGAAACTGCATCAGGCACAGCGCCAGAAAGCCGATCACGGTCGTAAGGCCGCTGGAGAGGATGGACATCGTGGATTTGCACAATGCCTCCACCATGGCCGTGCGGTTATCCGGAGCATCGTGGCGGCATTCCTCAAAGCGGTGAAGCAGGAAGATGGAATAATCCAGTGATACTGCCAGCTGGAGGATACTGCCCGCAGCGTTGGAAACGAAAGAAATCTCGCCGAAGATTAGATTCGTACCGTTGTTGATCAATATCGCCACGCCGAGACTGCCAAGCACGATCAGCGGCTCCAGCCATGATGTGGTCGTGAGCAACAGCACCAGCAGTACAAAGGCCACGGCGAACGTCGCAATCAGTTGTATCTGCGATACTGTGCTGGTAGTAGCGATTGCAGTGGACACGGCCGATCCGCTCATGGCATTGTCATCGCCTATCAGGCCGCGAATCGCATCCACAGCCTCGATGCGCGCACTCTCATCTATGGTAACGGAAAACAGCGCCGCGCCATCCTGATACCAGGTCTCCACGGTGTCCGTGTCCAAAGTTTCCAGCGGTTGGTGCACATCAGCTGTATCGTCCAGCCAGAGCACGTCGTTCACCCCGGGCAGGGCCGCAATCTTGCGCTTGTACTCCAGCGCTTCCGCCACCGACACGTTGCGCACCATCACGCGCGCGTTCGGCACGCCGCCGTCGAATTCCTCGTCCATCGCGTTCAGCGCCAGTGTGGAAGCCGTCTGCGGTGGCAAATAGTCGTTCATATCGTAATTCACATCAACCAGCTGCCAGAGCAGCGCGCATACGGCGGCGGCGATCAAAAACAGCGCGACCATCAGTTTGGGAAAGCGCGTCGTGGTTTTGTAAAAGCTTCGCATGGGTCATTCCTCCTTCCGCGTGCCGCATAGGCGCATGCCGAAGTGTTCATCCCGCAGCAGCATGTCCAGACTATCCGGCAGCAGCACGCCCTCCGCCGAAAATGCGTGGGTGCGCATCATCGTGCGCAGCGTGCCGTACATCGTACATTCGCCTGATGGCCGTACGTGGCCACGCACCGGATTCTCTGCATTCATCAGCTTCAGTATGCCGGTAAATATCTCCCCAGAAAACAGCAGCGTGAGCATGCCGGAACGCTTGCCAAGCATGGTCGTCAGCTCCACGGCGTAGCGTCGCCGCGCCGATTCACAGGCGCTTTGCTGTGTCATGGTTATCTGGCCTCCCTTCAAAAACCGTGTTCACAGTATAAGCGGCGGCAGGCCATAAAAAAATGGATAATTCGTGCGTTCTGCACAGCGTTCAACGAAAATTTACCTTGGAGAAGCCGGCGATTTCAGGCATTGACAGAATTTGTGCAAATGCTAAAACTTGCCCATTGAAAGCCGTTAGGGTTTCTGGTATGATATTATCCAAATTTGAAATTCGGGGAATTGCATAGAGATGAAACAGAAGGAAATTTCACTGACCACAAAAAAAGAGCTCGCTGCCGCGCTGAAAACACTGATGGCGCGCAAACCGCTCACGAAAATCACAGTTCGCGAGCTCACAGAGGAATGCGGACTGAACCGCAATTCCTTTTATTATCATTTTGAGGATATATTTGCACTGTTCAAATGGATGCTCGAGGCCGAAGCTGTGGAAGTGGTGAACCAGTACGATCTGATGATGGATTACTACGAGGTGTTCAATTTCGTATTAAACTATGTGAAAAGCAACGAATACCTGCTGACCAACGCCTACAACGCCATCGGCCAAGCCGGGCTGAAGCGCTTCCTGTACATGGATTTCATCGCCTGTGTCGGCAATCTGATTGACCGCGGCGCGGAAAAGCAGGGCATAGCGCTCGATCCGGACTACCGGCAGTTTCTCTGCGCGTTCTATTCCGAGGCGTTGGCGGGCACACTGCTGGATTATCTGACCAATCCGCGCACTCGCAGCCGCCAAAAACTGCTGGAATATCTGGAACGGCTGCTCAAGAACACGCTCCCTGCCGCTCTAAACTGATATTTCCCGCTATTCCCCTTCGCGCCAGCCCTTGCAAACGTCAACCCAACCCACAGGCTGCGCACAGCACTCCAGCTCGGGAATTGTCAATTCTATGGCGCTGTTGGCGCTTCCGCAGGCGGGAAACACCGTCTCAAAGCGCTTGAGGGAAACATCCAGATACACGCGCACGCCGTCGTTCACGGCGAACGGACACACGCCGCCCACCGCATGGCCGACGCGCATCGCGGTTTCATCTGCCTGAATCATCTTCGCCTTTGTACCGAACTGCGCCTTATAGCGCGGATTATCAATGCGTGCGTCGCCGGCTGTCACAATCAATACCGGCACATCCTGCACGATGAATGAAAGCGTCTTGGCGATGCGGCAGGGCGGGCAGCCCAGCGCCGCCGCGGCAAGGTCTACCGTCGCGCTCGAAACTTCAAATTCCTGCATGCGCACCGCCACGCCAAACGGCTCCAGATATTTTCTAACGCTTTCGATCGACATTATTCATATATCCTTTCTCGCCGCCACACGTCTGCCGATGGCCTGGCCCATGCACACGGGCATTTCTATGCCTTGTGCCGCCAGATACTGCGCGTCAAGCTGCGCGCGGCCTGGTTCCAGCAGTAGCACAATCGTTGACCCACCGTAGCGGAACATACCCTTTTCTTCCCCGCGCTCCACGCGCGGACGCGGCGGGTAATTCTCTATTTTCCCCACCAGCATCGCACCGATTTCAATTTGCGCCGCACAGCCGAAATTGTCGCTGTCGATCAGCGTACACTCGCGCGCGTTCTGAACAAACACTGGATACTGCTCCAGCGCGATCGGCCGCACCGTATGTAATACGCCCGGCATTTTGCGG
The DNA here is from genome assembly GCA_934645275.1 of uncultured Clostridia bacterium. The sequence goes on along the minus strand of CAKUDW010000173.1, from coordinate 1,260 downwards.
CGGCACTTTTCGCGCCCACCGTCGAACCAGATATATCGATGGTAGTGATTCACGCACAGGCGAAACACCAGGCACAGGCCGCCATCAAAGCGCGCCGCAATTTCCGTGTCGCCCAACAGCGCTTCCACGGAATAGGCGCTCTGTTTGGCCGGAAACACGCTGCCGCGAGAGATGGAATAGGCGCTGAGCAAACCGTCGCAGGGCGCGATCAGCCTATCCACCGCCTTATCCACCGGCCGCAGTCCGGGCTTAAGCCTGCGCGAAAAGCAATCGTTGAAGCAGGCAAAATCCGCCCGCTCGCATTCGCTCAGGTCAATATGATTTTTCTTCACAAAGGATTTGACCAGTATCCGCGAAGCACGCGTATCCAAAAAGCATCCTGCTGCCCGCGAAAGGCCCGGCGCACACAGCGCGCGCAGCAGCAGCCTTCCCGGTACAGTACGATACAAAAAGCGCAGCGCAGCGCTTTCCCGTTCGTTTGCACTCATCGAATTCTGAAGCAGTTGCGCAGCAACAGCATCGCCAGAAATTCAAGCGCGCCGATGCCCACCAGTATCAGTACTCCGCGCAGGCCGGGCTTTTTGACCTTAAATTTGGCGAGAAACGCGAGGCCTGTAAGCACGATCATGACAAAGTAGACCGGCGTAACGTCCTCCGGAACCAGATACTGAAGCAACAGCACCGTCGGAAAAATAATCGACGCGCTGGTAACCGGCAGTCCGGTGAAGTATCGGCGTGCGCCGCCCTCGGTGCGCTGACGCTGTTCTTCGGTCACGTTAAAGTAAGCCAGACGAATCATTGCGGCCAGTATGTAGAGTATCAGCAACGCAACCGGCACGACCGTCAGCAGCGCCGTGCCGAACACGCGGTTCAGATCGCCGCGGCATTTCGAAATCCATGGCGACGTGCGCATCATGGCCGCGCCAATGCACGCGGGCAACACGCCAAAGGCCACCAGATCCGACAGCGAATCGATCTGCACGCCAAAGCTGCACTCCATTTCGCTGCGGTCTTTCTTCGTGCGGGCGACCTTGCCGTCGAAAGCGTCGCACAAACCGCAGAACAGCAGGAAAAACACGCCGATGAATGGATGCCCGCCTCCGCTCAGGGATATGACGATGCCCAGTCCCGCGGACACCAGCGAAAGATAGGTCAACAGCGTGGTGTAATTATAGAATCCAATCATCTTTTGTCTCTTCCTGCCCTTCTTCTGTAAATGTATTGCACAAGTGTGGTTATTCCACAGATAATAATGCTGCT
>CAKUDW010000172.1 GCA_934645275.1 uncultured Clostridia bacterium | reverse complement strand
ATCGTAGATACGCAGAGCACGGAATCGCTGCCATTGAGCAGAGTTTTTACGATATCACACACGGAAACTGCAATCGCGTAGAACGTGGCGCCCTTGCGGGAAATAATCTTGCCACCGGAGGTACGAATGTAGTTTTCCACTTCGTCCTTATTCAGCTCCGCCGCGAAATCCTCGCGATAATTCAGGTGCTTGCGATATTCGTTGATGCCCAGCGACGAGATGCGCACGGAATTCCACGGTACGAACGAGCTGTCGCCGTGCTCGCCAAGCACAAAAGCATGCACATCCTTTTGATTAATCGAGAGGCACTCAGCAATGCGGGAGCGCAGACGTGCGGAATCCAGCAGCGTGCCCGAACCGATGATGCGGCTTTCCGGAATGCCGGAAAGCTTGCAGAAGGCGTAGGTCAGCACATCCACTGGATTGCTCACAAACACGTACAGCGCTTCCGGCGCATACTTCACAATCTGCGGCGTGATGGATTTAAGTATGTTCACATTAATCTGGCAGAGCTCCAAGCGCGTCTGGCCGGGCTTGCGCGCAATGCCGGAGGTGACGATTACAATATCCGACCCCGCTGCATCTTCATAGCTGCCGGCGTATATCTTGCAGGGCTGCATGAACGGCGTGCCCTGGCGAATGTCCATGGCCTCGCCCAGCGCCTTACGGGTATTGACGTCGATCATGACGATTTCAGAGGCCAGCCCTTCGACCGCCATGGTGTAAGCGATGGTGGAACCTACGCTGCCTGCGCCTATAATCGTAACCTTATTGCCCATATTTATAACCTCCTACAGTTAAAATGACTATATATGTATTCCCCATGTCTATTGTAACAGAAAAACGCGATTCCAAAAGTTAATTCGTGAGTCATATTTGTGGTATGTAAAGTTATGCAAATGTATAATAATTTACCATATCTTTCTTTTGTATTTATTCAGCACATTTTTTAATGTACATATACAACTATTTGAACTATAAAGTATTTAAATCAATGAATTTAGCGTAAATCAATGTATTCAAGAGCAAGCCTTTATTATGTTAATTTTTGAATTAGTTAGATATATTTAACCGCTTGTGTGGTCATGAAACGCTTTTTGTTCACGAATGTGCCCCGCGATTTAGTCGTAGATCCACGCCTCTCTTGCTCTGCCGCAGCTGTTTTACGTTTAAGAACGAAATTCAACGTTAACGGCGGCCCCCTTCACCGGGAGTCGCCGTTAGCATTCGTATTTTATTTTACCAGCTCCCGCGTAGCCGCGCAGAGCTCGTCGTATCTTTCTTCCATGCTCTCCAGCAGCTTCATCTGCGCGCGCGCCCGCGCCAGATTATGCTCCGGAAACGCCACCTTGAAGTAGAGATCGCCGTCAATATAGTCCATCAGAAAGCGCATGGCCGTTTCACAGGTCATGATTTTTGCGCCCAACGGCAGCAGTTCAAGCTCAAGCGGCGTCAGCGTGCTCCGCGTTTCGGAAACAAAGCCCATCGTAAAGGCGCGGAACAACTCCATATCCACCTCAACTTTGGAAAGATCCTGCTCGTCCTCGGCTGCGGTCGACGCGCCGAAGCGAATGGCGTCGCCATAGTCGTAAAGCGGCGAACCAGCCATCACTGTGTCCAGATCAATCACGCACAGTCCAACGCCCGTCTTGCTGTCGAGCATGACGTTGTTAATCTTGGTATCGTTGTGCGTCACGCGCAGCGGCAGCTTGCCCGCTTCAATCAGATCCACAATTTGCGTCATCATCTTGCGGCGGTCAAAGAAAAAATCAATTTCGTGCTCAAGCTCCTTCACGCGGCCGGCTTTATCCGCGGCCACAGAAGCTACAAAGTCATAAAAGCGCTTGCGCGTGTTATGAAAGTTAGGAATGGTCTCATACAACTCCTCCGCCGGAAAATCGCTCAGCATGCGCTGAAAACGGCCAAAGGCACGGCCAGCTTCCATGAAATGGCGCGGCGTTTCTGGGCGGTCGTAGGCAATTGCGCCAGATATGTAATCGTAAGCACGCCAGTAGCGATCCTCGTCGTCGCAAAACATATAGGTGCCGGTGTCCGCATCCACCAGATGAAGCACGCAACGCGCCGTGTCCATTCCCGCTTCACTGTATACGCGGAACAGATGCTCGGTCACGCGGCGCACGTTGCTCATCAACTCGCTAGGCTTCTTGAATGCGTAGGTATTGATCTGCTGCAGAATGTACTCCCGCGTTTCGCCGGAGGGCTGTCGGTACACCAGATGATAGGTGTTATTGATGTGACCGTTGAGCAGTTCGTCGGCGCTCACAAATTTGCCCTCGAAGGCAAAATGCTTGATCACATGCTTGATTTCGTTATAAATCAACTTATCCTTCCTCCCTAAATCAGAACAGCGCATCCACGAACTGCCGCGCGTCGAAGGGTTGCATATCGTCGATCTGCTCACCCAAACCAATGTAGCGCACCGGCAGGTTCATCTCGTTGCGAATCGCTACGGCGATGCCGCCCTTTGCCGTGCCGTCCAGCTTGGTGAGAATGATGCCATCCAGATTGGCCACCTCGCCGAACATCTTCGCCTGCGCCAGGCCGTTCTGGCCGGTAGTCGCATCGATCACCAGCAGCGCCTTCACCGTCGCTTCCGGATAATCGCGCTCTACCACGCGGCTGATTTTCTTCAATTCCTCCATCAGGTGTGCCTTGTTATGCAGGCGACCGGCCGTGTCCACCAGCAGCACGTCCGCATGGCGGCTACGCGCGGCCTGAATACCGTCGTAAACCACGGCCGCCGGATCTGCGCCCTCCTTCTGCTTGATGATGGGCACCTGCGCGCGTTCCGACCACACCGTCAGCTGTTCGGCCGCCGCCGCACGGAAAGTATCCGCCGCGCAGATAATTACGCGGCGACCCATCACCTTCAGGCGGGATGCGAGCTTGCCAATGCTGGTGGTTTTGCCCACGCCGTTCACGCCAATAATCAACAGCACCATCGGGCTGTCCAACCGCATCGGCTCGGCGCGCAGTATATCCACCAGAATTTCTTTCAGCGCCTCGCGCGCCTTCTCCGGATTGCCAATCTTCTCGCGCTCGCAGCGCTCACGCAGACGCGATACGGCCAAATCCGCCGTCTTCATGCCCACGTCCGCCATAATTAGGATATCGGTCAGATCCTCATAAAAGTCCTCGTCCAACTCCTGATAATTTTCTACCAGCTCGTCCATGCGGCCCGAAAAGACCTCTCGGGTTCTGCGCAGGCCGTTTTTAATCTTATCAAACAGTCCCATCCGTCGCTCACGCTCCTTGCAATGCTTCGTTCAATTTCACCGACACCGTTTTAGAAACGCCTTTTTCCTGCATTACCACGCCGTAGAGTGCGTCGCAGCGCTCCATCGTACCCTTTCTGTGGGTAATGACAATGAACTGCGTATTCTTTGAATAGCCCTTCAAATAGTCTGCATAGGTATCAATATTCGCATCGTCCAACGCCGCCTCAATCTCGTCCAGCACGCAGAACGGCGTGGGCTTCAGGTCGAGAATTGCAAACAGGATGGCGATGGCCGTCAGCGCGCGCTCGCCGCCTGAAAGCAACGAGAGCATTTGCAGTTTCTTTCCTGGCGGCTGCGCCACAATTTCAATGCCGCAGTTGAGCGCGTCCTTCGGGTCGGACAGGCGCAGTTCCGCCGTACCGCCGCCAAACAGGCGCGTAAACGTACGCGCAAAATTCTGATTAATCAGCGCAAACTGGCTGCGGAACTGTTCATCCATCTGCTTTTCCAGATCGGCAATGATGCCTTCCAGATCCGTTCGCGCCTTCAGCAGGTCGTCGCGCTGGCCGCTCATTTCGTCCACACGCTCCACGGTTCTGCGATATTCATCCACCGCGGCCACGTTTACCGTGCCCATGGCACGGATTCGCGCGCGAATGGCGGCAATGCGCTTTTCAGCCTCGGTCAGCTTGAAATCCGCCTGACGGAAGGGCTCTGCCGCCGCATAGGTCAGCTCGTAATCCTCCCAGATGCGATCCTGAATCTGTTTATACTCGCCTTCAACGCGCGCCAACTGCAACTCTGAACGATGGTGTCTGTCACTGAAATCGTCGGTGCGCGTGCGAATGCCGTCGATCTCCTCACCAATGCGCTGCAGGCGCTTCTGCGCGTCGGTACGGGCTGCGTCGTCCATGTTGAAGGCGTCGCGTGCCGCATTCAGGCGATCGCGCGCTGCATCCAGCGCCGCTATGTCGTTTTCAAGCGTCTGGGCATTATCGGCCATATCCGCCTCACACAGCTTGAGCTGCTGCTCGGATTCGGCAAAGATGCGCTCGCTGTCCTCGATTTGGTGGGAAAGTCGCTCGTAATCCGCGCGGTCGGCCTCAAGGCCTCGGCGCAGCTCGGCCAGCGCCACGCGCGCATCGGTCACGCCCACGCGCTGCTGTTCATTTTCCGCGCGTCTGGCGAAAATCTCCTCCTGAAGCGCCCTGACTTCAGCCTGGCGATCCTCGGTAGACGTCTCCGCATCCTGCTGCTGATCGTCGAGCGCGGCCAATGTGCTCTCCACATCCGCAAGCTGCGCGCTCAGGCGCGCACGCTCGCCCTCAACACGCGCCACGCGCGCATTGTTGGCCGCCTGCTCGTCCTGCGCGGCCTTCAGCATGGCGTCCGCACGCCCGCAAAGCACTTCCTGCTGGTGCAGCGCGTCAAACAGTTCGCCGCGCTCCTTCTTGAGCGCCGCGCGCTCACCGTCCAGCTGGGTATACACCTCGCGCAGCTGATCCAGC
>CAKUDW010000171.1 GCA_934645275.1 uncultured Clostridia bacterium | reverse complement strand
ACGCGGCAATTTCTTCGCCACCATCCACAATGCCGATTTCCAAATGAGAAAACCGGCTCTGCATCGGCTCCAGCATTTCCGCACCCAATTTTTTCTGCGCCAGTCTGCCGATTGCGTGACAATTGCCCGGCTCAAAGGCGAGCACATATTCCGCATCGCGCAGAACCTTCCATTCAGCAATGCAGGGCAGTTCATCCAGGCGATACTTTAAATAGACGCCCAGTTCCAGCTCATCGTTAATCAGCGCACAAATGGCATCGCCATCCTTACCCGCGCCCATTTCATGGAAAAACTGCTGTTCCAGATAACCTTTCTGCGGCAGCGTGCAGCGATCGTATTCCGAAAGCCCCGCCTTCGCATGTTCGGTATTGGCCCATACCCGCTTTGTGGAGGCCACGAAACGCGCGCCCTCGTTTAAGATGGGATGGCCGATGTTAATATGGTAGAAGAACATCAGCATCTGCGGAAGCTCGCCCACAGTGGTGAATTCATCCACAATGCACAGCTTCTTTTCGCCCAGCGCTGTGGATACGGTTCGCCGCAGTTGCAGGTGCTCGCCATGCAGGCGACCTTCCTCCATCCGCCCAGAAACCGTCATGCGATATTCGCCGTCCACCCATTCCTCGCGCGTGCAGAGATTGTCCGCACAGGTATTGGAAATATCGCCATGCAGACCGAGCGGAACCTGGCTCAAATATGCCAAATCATCGCGGCAGTGCGGGCCAGCGTTGGTCAGGCCACAGGTGGTAAGCATACCGGCGAAAAAGCTCTTCAACCACTGATCCTCATAATCGTCATAATAGGCGGAAGCCGTTACGCCGGATTTGGAAAGGTAAGCAATCGGAACGCCGCGATAGCGAAATTCCGAGATATCCATTCCACGGCCGGGAAGCACTGTAAAGCGCAGTCCGCCGCCTGTTTCCACATCTACCGCCTCCAGACCCGTTGCCTTGCCGTCCGAGCAGGTATAGCGCTTCAGACCGCAAAGCTGGCGCATATTGCCATAGCGGCGAATACATGCCTCGCGTGCCGGGTTCGGCGTCCATGTTTTCATTCGAAATCCACCATCACTTTCACGCGATGCTCATTGCGAGAGGTCACCGCGTCAAACGCATCCTTCACCTGAGAGAACGGGAAGCGATCCGTCAGCATGGGCTTAAGATTCAATTTTCCGGATTCCATCAGATCCAACATCTTATCGGACATGTTGGGCGTACCCGCCGCGCCGATCAGCGTGCAGTTCTTCACAATCAAGCGATCCAACATCACGCCATTGAGCACCTGTTCGTAAAACGCGGGAATCACCAGCTTGCCGCTGCCGCGCAGCATCAGCATCGCATCGTTCAAAACTTCGGGCGCGCCGGTGGAATCCATCACGATGTCCATGCCGCGGCCGTTGGTTTCGCGCATCACCACATCGTACACGCTCTCGCGCGTCATGTTCACGGTAATATCCGCGCCCAGTTCCTTCGCAATGGCCAGTTTTGCATCCTTGCGCCCGGCAACGATGGTCTTACCGATGCCCATCGCCTTTGCACATGCCATGCCGCCCAGGGAAATCGGACCAGTGCCGATCACGAGCAAGTTGGTATGCGGGGTAAAGCCCGCGCGCTCAAGGCCATAGAAGCCGATGCTGGCAGGCTCGATCAACGCCGCTTCATCCAATTCGACCTTTTCCGGCACCTTGTACGCCATGCGCTCGGGAATCAACATATATTCCGCGAATCCGCCCGGCCAGCAATTGCCGATCGTGCCGATTGCGCGTCCGTTCAGGCAGGACTGATATTCGCCGCGCTTGCACATTTCGCACTCGCCGCAGAAATAACCCGTATCCGAAACGACTTTATCGCCCACCTTCATGCGCCAGGTTTCCTTGCCGACTTCCACCACCCGTCCAGACCATTCATGGCCAATGCGCACGGGATAGATTGGGTCATTGCCCGCACCCAGATTCAAAATGCCTTTTTTGATGGCTACGTCCGTCGCACAAACGCCGCAGTGCGCCACCTTGCACAGGATCTCGCGCGGGCCAGGCACGGGCTTTTCCATTTCCACAACCCGAAGCTCGCCAGGCGCGTATGCCAAAAGTACCTTCATGCTCGTATTTCCCTTCTGCAAATATTCTCTCTACCTATTTATATAGCGTTATATATCGCTTCTTCCTGTCGTTTAGAAATCTCTGGAATAGCCGCTCGTCCATGCGCCGTCCACGGGAATAATCGCGCCAGTGATGTAGCTGGCCGCGTCTGAAGCCAGGAAGCATGCGATGCCGCAGATTTCTTCTGCCTTCGCTAGCCGTCCCATTGGAATATGCGAAGTGATTTCCTTCAGCTTGGCCGGCTCCTTTTCCAGAAGCGCGTTCACATCGTCGTTATAGGCTTCACCCGGTGCAATGGCGTTCACACGCACATGCTCCGGCGCAAGCTCCATCGCCATGGCCTTCGTGAAATTAAACACACCCGCATTTGCCGCGGAATGCGCGCACTGCAGCTTCAGCGGGATCAGACCCGTTGCTGCGCCCACATTGATGATGCAGCCGTCGATCTTCTGCGCAATCATCGCACGGATCGCAGGCTTGGACGCGTTGAATACGCCCGTCATGTTGGTTGCGATAACCTCGTTCCAGTAATCATCCTCAAAATCCTGCAGCGGCTTGCGATGCTCCAGCCTGCCGCGCACGCCCGCGCAGTTAACCAGGCAATCCACGCGGCCAAAGAGGCGCACGGCCTCGTCTACCATCTGCGCGCAGCTGGGTTTATCAGTCACGTCCACATGCACAGCGGCAACCTCGCCGCCTGCAGCGCGCAGCTCTGCCGCCACAGCTTCCAGCTTTTCCAAATTGCGCGCGGCCAGAACGACCTTCGCACCGTTTTCAACAAAGGCTTTTCCCATCGCACTGCCGATGGCTCCGCTGCCGCCGGTCACGATTACGACCTTACCGTTTAAATTCATCATAGCAATTTTCCTCCCAGCCTTCGGCTTGTCCTTGCAAACGAAATTACAGATCGCGGTTGTAGCCGCAGATCCAGCCGCCATCCACCGTGATGATGGATCCGGTCATGAATTTTGCGTCCTCGGAAGCGAGGTAGCAGGTCGCTGCCGCAATATCGTCCGGTTCGCCGGGATGGCCCACGGGGAAATGCGACATGATCGCCGCAGATTTTTCCTTATCGTTGTAGAAGAGCTCCTTCACGCCCTCGTTCATGACCGAGCCGGGCGCAATGCCATTGACGCGAATGCCCTTGGACGCGAGCTCCAGCGCCATGGTCCTGGTCAGGCTGAACACGGCGGCCTTCGCAGCCGTGAACGAGCACTGCAGGCGCAGCGGCGTCAGACCCACGATGGAGCCGACGTTGACCACGCAGCCGCCTTCGCCCTGCTCGATCATCCGCTTAACTGCCGCCTTGGAGCAATAATACACGCCGTTCAGATCGATCGACACGATGCGATCCCACAGGCCGTCGTCATATTCATGAATGGGTTTGCGAAATTCGGGGCCGCCGTTGATGCCAGCGTTGTTCACCATGCAGTCCAGCCTGCCATAGATGCGCACGGTCTCCCGAACCAGGTTTTCGGCGCTCTCACGCTTGGATACGTCCGCGATCACGGCCGTTGCCTCGCCGCCGTTGGCCTTCACGGCGTCCACCGTGGCCTGAAGCGTCTTCAGCGTTCTGCCTGCTACGATAACCTTCGCGCCATTTGCTGCGAGCTGCAGGCACATCGCCGTGCCGATCGCGCCGCCGCCGCCGGTAACGATCGCAACTTTTCCATTCAGATCGACTTTCATAATTGCTTATCCTCCCAAAACATTTGTTTTTCAGGGTTGATCTTTATTTTCCATGGCTTGAAATGCGCGGTGGGGCGATGCATGCATCGCGCTGACCGCCGCGCATCCCGAAACAGTATTTATGCAGGAACCTTTCTGGACTGCCTGTACAGGTCGAACAGCACCGCCGCCGCCATGACCGCGCCCTTGACGGACACGCGCAGGGTGTCCGGCATGCCCAGGAAGATGATCGCGCTTTCCGCGACGAACACCAGCGTCACGCCGATGAGCACGCCCAGCGGAGAGCCCTTGCCGCCGGAGAGCGATACGCCGCCGACAACGCAGCCCGCGATGGCGCGGAATTCCCAGCCGTCGCCGGTCTCCGGACGACCGAGCTTCATATCCAGTGTCTGCAGAAGGCCGCCAATGCAGCAGAAGATCGCGCAGATGATGTAGGCCTCCATGCGCATTTTGGTCACGTTGATGCCGGCGAGCTTGGCCACTTCGCGGTTATCGCCGCATGCCAACAGGCGACGGCCCCACAGGGTCTTTTTAATGATGACAAATACGATCGCAAACAGCAGCAGCATGATCCAGAAAGAGGGATACATACCCAGGAAGCGCGTCTTGAAGAAGCTGATAAAGCGCGCCGTATTCACATTTTCCAGATTATTCATGCTCAGTTCGGGATTGTGAATCACGATGTGGCGCAGGCCGTGTACCATATACATCGTGCCCATGGTGGCCACAAAGTCGCTCATGCCCAGCTTGACAACCAGGATTCCGTTGACCACGCCAACGATTGCGCAGGCCACGAACGCCACCAGTATGGCGGGGAGAACGCCCCAATTGTGTTCCACAATCAACATGGACATCATAATGCCGCCGAGGCCGGCCACACGTCCGGTAGAAATATCCACATTGCCCGTCATCAGCACGAAGGACACGCCCAGCGCCGTGATTGCAACGAACGGGATTTCCGT
>CAKUDW010000170.1 GCA_934645275.1 uncultured Clostridia bacterium | reverse complement strand
CGGCCGCAAGGGCGTGGTTATTCTGGCCGCCACGAACCGGCCCGAATCGCTGGATCCTGCACTGCTTCGCCCTGGTCGCTTCGACCGCCGCATTCCCGTACAGCTGCCGGATCTGAACGGCCGCATCGCCATTCTGAAGGTGCATGCGCAGAACGTGAAGATGGATAATAACATCGACTTCAACGCCGTGGCACGCGCCACTTCCGGCGCTTCCGGCGCGGAGCTGGCCAACATTATCAACGAAGCTGCGCTGCGCGCCGTGCGTCAGGGCAGGGATACTGTTTCTCAGGCCGATCTTGAGGAGAGCGTGGAAACCGTTATTGCCGGCTATCAGCGCAAGAACGCTGTGATGAGTGATGAAGAACGCCGCATTGTGTCTTACCATGAAATTGGCCATGCGCTGGTTGCCGCCAGGCAAAGCAATTCTGCACCCGTCACGAAGATCACCATCATTCCGCGCACGTCCGGCGCGCTGGGCTATACCATGCAGGTGGACGAGGGCGAGCATTTCCTGATGAGCCAGGACGAGCTGGAGAACAAGATTGCTACTTACACCGGCGGTCAGGCGGCTGAAAAGTTGATCTTTGGTCGAATTACGACCGGCGCTTCCAACGATATCGAACAGGCTACGAAGCTGGCCCGCGGCATGGTATCGCGCTATGGCATGAGCGAAGAATTCGGCATGGTGGCGCTGGAAGCGGTGAACAACCCCTATCTGGGGCAGGACAGCTCGCTCACCTGTGCGCAGGCTACGGCTGAGAAGATCGACGAACAGGTGGTAAAAATCGTTAAGACCGCTCGCGAAAAGGCTGACCGCATCCTCAAGGAGAATGAGGACAATCTGCATGAGCTGGCTGCGTTCCTGCTCGAGCGCGAAACGATCACCGGCGAGGAATTCATGGAAATACTCAATCGCAAATAGAGAATAAGCGGTATTTTTTCAGCGCCCGCCCTCGGCTCTTTGCAGCCGGAGGCGGGCGCTGCCCTATCTATATAACAAAATACTTGCCAATCCGATATGTTTCTGATACAATATAACGGAATATGAAAAATAGGAGGCTTATGCGAATGAGCCGATACAGGATCGCACTGGACGCCATGGGTGGCGATAACGCGCCGGACGCGATAGTGCGGGGCGCGCTGCGAGCGCTGAAGAGATATAAGGATATCGATGTGCTGCTTGCCGGGCCACAGGCAAAAATCGAAGCGTTGATTGCGGGCGCGCCGGAGAACATCAGGGCGCGCATTGAGATATTGAACGCGACCGAAGTGATTGAAATGGACGAGGCGCCGATGATGGCTGTGCGCAAGAAAAGGGACGCGTCCATGGTGGTGGCGATGAACGCCGTGCGCGAAGGGCGTGCTGGCGCGGTGGTGTCGGCAGGTTCCACGGGCGCGGTACTGGCCTGCGGCATGTTCAAGATTGGCCGCATTCCCGGCGTCGAGCGGCCGGCACTGGCGCCGGTAGTTCCGAGGCCGAAGGGCAAACTGCTGCTGATTGACGCAGGCGCGAATGTGGATTGTCAAGCCAAATATCTACTTCAGTTCGGCCTGATGGGTTCGGTATATATGGCGCAGGTGATGAATAAGCCTAACCCGCGCGTAGGGCTGGTGAACATCGGCGCAGAGGCTGAAAAGGGCGATCGGCTGACGCATGAGGTCTATCCGCTGATGCAGGCGCAGACGAGCTACAATTTTACCGGCAACGTGGAGGCGCGCAACCTGCTCTCAGGCGAGTGCGATGTGGCTGTGGCTGACGGTTTTGTGGGTAACGTGATTTTGAAGCATACGGAGGGATTGGCGAAGGCACTGTTCAGCATGATCAAGACGGAGCTTACTCAGACGACGCTGCGGGCCAAAATCGGTGCGCTGTTGATTAAGCCGTCGCTGAAAAATGTGAGCCGCAAGCTGGATTACAACGCCGTGGGCGGCGCGCCGCTGCTGGGCGTGAACGGTGCAGTGGTAAAGGCGCACGGAAGCTCCGGCGAGGAGGCCATCGAAAATGCGCTGGCACAGGCGCGGCGCATGCTTGAGGGCGACGTGGTTGGAAAAATCAGAGAGGGCCTTTCCGGGCTCGAGCAGGAATAATAAAGAGGAGGAAAATGACATGAAAGTTTTTGACAAGGTAAAGGAACTTATTCTGATGCAGCTGCCGGTAAGCGAGGACAAGGTGACCCTGGATGCCAGGCTGGTGGACGATCTGGGTGCGGACAGTGCAAACCTGATGATGCTGATCATGGATCTTGAAAGCGAATACGATATGACCGTTGAGGACGATGCGCTGGGCACCATTAAGACCGTGGGCGATATCGTGAATTACATCGAGAGCAAAAAAGCGTAAACAATATGAAGAATACGGCGGAACTTGAGGAAATACTTGGACATCGGTTCAAGGATATATCGCTGTTGGAAACGGCGCTGACACATCCTTCTTACGGGGGAGATCATCATGTGCCGCACTATCAGCGCCTGGAATTTTTGGGCGACGCCGTGCTGGAGCTGGCGGTGAGCCGCTACCTTTTCTTTGAATTCCCGGAAATTGACGAGGGCAAGCTGACGCGTATCCGCGCGGCGCTGGTGCGCGAGGAAACGCTTTGCCGCGCGGCGGCGCGCTTGCGCCTGGGCGATTTTATCCGCCTGTCCGTGGGTGAAGAAAAGAGCGACGGCCGCCACAAGCCATCCATTCTGTGCGACGTATTTGAATCCGTACTCGCCGCCGTGTATCTCGACGGCGAGTTTAATGCGGCCGTGGCGATCATTCGCAAGACGTTGAAGGACGAGCTACGCCCGGAACATCTGGAGGATCATCTGGACGCCAAATCCCGCCTGCAGGAGCTGCTGCAGCACGAGGGGCGGATGCCGGCCTATGAGTTTATCGCCATGGAAGGTCCGCCGCATGCGCCCGTATTTTTCTACCGGGTCAAGGATGGCGATGTCACGCTCGGCTCCGGTCAGGGCGGCAGCAAGCAGAATGCGCAGCAGGCCGCCGCACGGGATGCACTCAAGAGAATGGGAGCGTAAGCTTAATTGAGACTGAAGAAACTGATTATACACGGCTTTAAGTCCTTTGCAGATCACGTTGAAATCGTGTTTGAGGACGGCATCACTGGCGTGGTGGGTCCCAATGGTTGCGGCAAGAGCAACATTGCGGACGCCATGAAGTGGGTGCTGGGGGAGCAGAGCGCCAAATCGCTGCGCGGCGCAAAGATGGAGGACATCATCTTCGGCGGCACTGAAAAGCGCAAGCGCCTATCCTTTTGCGAAGTGACGCTGATCTTTGACAATGCCGATCATTCGCTGCCCATTGATTTTACGGAGGTCGCTGTCACGCGACGCGTCTATCGCAGCGGCGAGGGCGAATACAAGATTAACGGCGCGGCCTGCCGTCTGCGCGACATTGTGGATCTGTTCCGCGATACCGGCATCGGCAGGGATGGCTACTCCATGATTGGACAGGGCCGAATCGACGAGATTCTTTCCGCAAAATCGGAGGATCGCCGTCAGGTGTTCGAGGAAGCCGCGGGTATCGTCAAATTCAAGACGCGCAAAAACGATGCACAGCGCCGCATGGACAATACCACCCAGAACCTCACGCGTGTAGAGGATATTCTGTCTGAGCTGGAGGAGCGCGTCGAGCCACTGAAAAAGCAGAGCGAGGAGGCGCGCGAGTATCTTTCGCTGCGCGACGAGCTGAAAATACTGGATATCAACGTGTTCCTGATGCGCACGGAGCGCTACGAGGCGCGCATACGCGAGCTGCGCGAGTCCGTGGAATCACTCGGCGAAGCAATTCTTCAGGCCAATCGTGAAATGGAAGCCGCGGGTGCAGAGCGCGAGAAATGTCAGGAAGTATTGAACGAGCTGGAGCTGCGCGCCGCTGAAAAGCGCGAGCAGGTGCAGGCGCTGATTCGAGATGTAGAAGCGCAGGAGGGCGCCGTGCGCGTGATGCGCGAGCGCATTGCCGCTGGTGAAAAGGAGCGTGCCCGGCTTACGCAGCAGCGCGAGGCTGCCGGCAGGGGCCGCGAGGGCGTGGCCGAACGCATCGAAGCACTGAAGGTCGGCATCGCCCGAGATGATGAGCGACTTCAAGCCGACACGCAGGCGCTTGCTACACAGGAGCAGACACTCGAGGCGGCGGAGAAGAACCTTGCCGAACTTGAGGAGCGTTCCGAACAGATGAAGCAGCAGATCATTCAGGCGATGAATCGCCTGGGCGATGTGCGTTCGCAGCGGGCGCGCCTCGGCGCCATGAAAACGGCGCTTGGAAATCAGCTTCAGGGTATGGAGGGGGATCGCGAGCGCGAGCAGGCGGGCGTAGATTCGCTGAATGAACAGGTACGCGAGGCCTCAGAGCATCTGCAGGCCGAGGAGAAGCGGCGCGACGAACTGAAGGCGCAGTCCGCCGATCATAACTTGCGCGTTCAGGCATTGAACGACCGGTTACAGGCGCTCTCTGCTCAGGTGACGGAATGTCAAAATCAGCGCCAGAGCGCCGATTCACGCATGAAACTGCTGCGCGAGATGCAGCGCGACTATGAAGGCTACAACAATTCAGTTAAGCAGGTGTTGCTTCAAGCGCGGCGCAATCCAAATTCGGGCGTGCACGGCGTAGTGGCGGATTTGATTCGCGTGCCGGAGCGGCTGGAACGCGCGATCGACATGGTGCTCGGCGGCGCGCTGCAGAACATCATCGTCGAGCGCGACGAGGACGCGAAGCGCATGATCGAGTATTTGCGTTCGAACCGCTTTGGCCGGGCGACATTTCTGCCC
>CAKUDW010000169.1 GCA_934645275.1 uncultured Clostridia bacterium | reverse complement strand
GTTGTTACTATGTGGCCAAGAAAGATGTTTCCAAGAGCAATTCCAGCACCAGCATTTCGGCCGACACAGTTGAAATGATGACCTACGCACTTTGCTACGGCCTGGGCGTGCGTCAGCTGAATAGCAGCGTTGCACTGGAGGCTGATAAGAATGGCGACAGTGTGGTTACCATCAAGGAATGCTTTGAATACACCGCAAGCTATGGCCGTTCGCTGGCGAACAGTACCTATAAAAAGGTAAAGGATGGCTCGCTTGGCGGCACGTTCTACGGAGATCTGCCCGAGAATATCTCGTTCTATGTGCCTTCCAGCATGGGCGATATTCCGCTGTCCGGAAGGTAAGTTATCAGTTAACCGCATAAGTATTTTGCCCGCAGCTATTTAAAGGCTGCGGGCGTTTTTTAAGGGACAAGAATTAGTGCAAACCTTGAGCCTTATGGGGCAGCGGCCCTTGCAGAGAGGCACAGCAATCCTTTTAAAGACATAACTCGCAAAACCGAAGTTTTCCGGAACGTGGACTCCTGTAATGAGAACGCTTTGAAAAACAGAACAAAGAAAGCATTTGGAGGCCGCAAAGGTTCAATCAACATCGTGTGGACAGCTTTATTTGCGCGCGGCTGAACGAGTTTGTTCTAGCTTGCAAGATCCAAATGTTATAACACGGCAGCACTCTATCTTAGATTATAGCCAGAAGATACAGAGAAACATGTCTGTAAACGTGGAGGCTCTTGCTGCATAAGTACTTTTGATAGACACATGCGGGATTAAGCCTTGTTATGGTGCGGAACAAGCCTGAAGGGACGAAAACAGTTTGGCTGATTTGCATTGATCAATGAATATACGTACCCCGAATCATCAATTTCGGTGCTACTTGTCTACCATTGTTTTCGATTCTGATGTTTCATGCTTCCATACAAAAAATCCCGCGATTCATTCTCAAATCGCGGGATTTTTCATGATTGGTATGATTGGTGGTAAGCGGCCAGTTTACGCGGCAGCTCTGTGCTCGCCCCTGGCAAAGTATATCACAAAGCCGATTAGCAGACCCAGCAGCGCAGGGCAGACCCAACCAAGACCAATATGTGAAAAGGGCAGAATGCGATGCACGGCGTCTACCACGACATTGAGATGCAACGATTTATAGATTTCGGCAGGTAATGCGCCGAAGAAGTCGATCACCGCGGCTACGAGCGTGAGTCCGGTAACCCAAGCGTACACAGTACGGCTGTGGTTGAAGAAACGGCCAAACAGCGCCAGCAAAATCAGCGTGATTGCCAGCGGATACAGCAGCATCAGCACGGGCACGGAATAGGCGATGATCGCCGAAAGGCCCATATTGGCAATCAACAGCGAAACGATGCAGAACAGTATCGCCCACACACGATAGCTCGGGCCATTCTTAAACATCTTCTGGAAGGTTTCAGCACAACTTGTAATCAGGCCGATGGCCGTTTTCAGGCAGGCAAAGGTTACGATGCCGGCCAATACGATGGCGCCAGCCGTGCCGAAATAATGCTTGGCGATGATGGCAAGCACCTCGCCGCCGTTTGCGCCAGTTTCGTACAACGCGCGGCTCTGCGTGCCAACCACGGTAACGGCCAGATAGATCAGACCCATCAGCAGGCAGCTGAAGATGCCCGCACCGGCAGTATTGCGCGCAATCGCGCCAGGCTCCTTGACGCCCAGCCCCTTGATTACGTTAACCACCACGATGCCGAAAGCCAGCGCAGCCAGCGCGTCCATGGTGTTGTAGCCCTCCAGAAAACCGATAAAGAATGGACGCGTCGCATAATCGCCGGTGGGCGCAATGGCCTCGATGGCACCCATTGGAGAAATCAGTGCGCGAATCACCAGCACGCCCAGCAGAACCAGGAAGATGGGATTCAGAATCTTGCCGATCCAGGTCATAATCCCATTCGGAAAGAGTGAAAACGCCAATACAAGCGCAAAGAAAACAACCGTAAAAATCACCAGTGCGAGCGAAGAACCACCGTTTCCCAGCAACGGTTCAATGCCGATGGAGAAGGGCACGGTGGCACAGCGGGGAATGGCGAAGAACGGACCGATGCTCAAATAGAGCACGCAGGTAAAAAAGTAGCCATAGCCCTTGCCAACCTTGCTGCTCAATGATTGCAAGCCGTCGCTTTGGCTGATGCCCAAAGCGGCAACGCCCAGCAATGGCAGACCGACAGCGGTAACACAGAAGCCGATAATGGCAATCCAGACATTGTGTCCCGCCAGCTGTCCCATCAGCGCGGGAAAAATCAGGTTTCCTGCGCCGAAGAACATGCCGAAGAGCATGCTGGTCACAGAAAGGGTCTCCCTGAAGGTCAGGGTCTTTTTCATAGAGTTCTCATCCTTTCAAATTGACGGTCGGTAGGGCATAGCTTAGTTGAAACAAAATGGCGAATTGCTGACATCGCATACGCCATCAAGAAACTGAATCGGTTTGCAATATGCTAAAAACAGCAAAATCTGCATTCAGGAACCTGTGCATGTTCTCATATACAACCAATATTACAATCTACTATGTAACAAATTATACGCGCATTACAACATAAAGTCAATCGCCATAGAAAATGGACACAAATTTTGTCTATTCCACAAGCGTTATGTCAGGATTCCGAGTCCACGAGAGATCAGCGTGATGAAATCCTGTACGTTGGTAACGATGGTGGTTGCGGATAAACTGCCACGATCCTGCAGCTTATTGACTACAAACTCATCAGCATCCACTGCGTATAGATATACCGGCCGGACACAACCATTGTCCATGACTCGATAACTGGGCGTCATATTGCCAGTAGCGATGGTGTGCAGCATGGTTGCAAGACAGATTACAGTAGTGCTCTTTCGGATCAATGCCCGCATGGCGCGCTGTCCTTCGTAGGCGTCGCCGATTACCTCGGGTAGCGGTCCATCGTCGCGAATCGAGCCCGTAAGCACGTAGGGTATATCGTTTCTGACAACACTGGACATGATGCCGTCAGAAATGGCGTGGTTTTCCACGAAACTGTGAATTGAACCGCAGCGGCGTACCTCATTGATGACGTCCAGATGATTGTAATGCCCGCCGGGCATGGAACACTGGGTGTAGATATCCTGCCCAAGCGCCGTGTGACGGTAGGAGGCCTCCAAATCATGCGTGGCCAGCGCGTTTCCGGCCATCAAGCCATGACAATAGCCGTTTTCGATGATGCTTTGCATGGCGCGGCGTGCGTCGTAATCAAAGGCAAAAGCCGGCCCCATGACCCAGAGAATATTACCATGTTCGCGCTCGTGGCGCAAAAGGTCGATCAAGCGGTCGTAATCGCGCGCATAGGCGGTTTCACGACTGCGACTCTGTCGGAAAGAAAACTGATCTCCGCCACTGCAGCCCGGCGCATCAAAGCCATGGCAATGTACATAAACGCCTTCAGAGCCGTCCTCGCTGCGACCGAGCACCACGCGATCACCACGGCGCAGATAGCGGTTTTCCACTGCATCCAGCGTGCCGTCAGGGCGTACGACCACGCTGACGTCCATGCGGCTGTCGCCAATTAGAAGCCACTGTCCGTCAATCTTAAAGTATTCCGGATACATGGACGTGCTGTGGTAACCTGCGGGGGCGACACCGTCCATATCCACGATGGCGATGCGTGCGTCCGGCGCAGAGGCCAGTGCTTCTACACCAAAATCCGGATGGCGGTATTCGGGTAATACGAAGCTCATGAGAACGCCTCCTAAAAATTTTCGGAATGCAGAATAATAAACGAAATAATTCAAATCGCCTGCTTATCAATCCCGGTTTCGGTTAATTTCTGACGCGATTGAATATATAAAAATCATTATATACGAAAATATGTAAATTTGCAAGTGGTAAATGCGGCTGTAATGAAGAAATGTGATTCCACCAAGGATAATGGCGTCAGGCAGGATACGCGCATGAACACATTTTATTTCTGCCGTGGCTAATGGACACACCAATATCTAATATTTTGCAAAAAGCTATTGACAAATGCAATGAGAAAGTGTATAATAATTTATGTTGCTTGGGGTTGTAGCTCAGCTGGTTAGAGCGTCACGTTGACATCGTGAAGGTCATAGGTTCGAGCCCTACCAACCCCACCAAAGCCGTCTTGATGAGACGGCTTTTTTTATTTTGTATACCTTTCCTTGTATGTTCCCAGAAAGGAGAAAAGAGTTTGCTGTCTGCATATGGGGGAATTCTGCATCTAAAAGTTTGTATACTATCTAAAGGGGAAAACGCTTCCCGACGGAATTGTCCTTCGCAGGAAGCGTTTTTTCATTAATTCTCTTCAGTTTACTTGATATAGGCCCTCAGCTCGTCTACCTTGTCCAACTTTTCCCACGGTAGTTCGATATCATCTCTGCCGAAGTGGCCGTAGGCCGCGACCTGCGCGTAGATCGGACGCTTGAGATCGAGATCGCGGATGATGGCCGCTGGGCGCAGATCAAATACCTTAGTAACGATTTCGGAAAGTTGATCGTCCGGAAGTGCGCCGGTACCGTAGCTGTCCACCAACACAGAAACGGGCTTGGCCACACCAATGGCATAGGCGACGCCCACTTCACATTTCTTCGCCAGGCCAGCTGCAACCAGATTCTTGGCCACATGGCGCATGGCATAGGCCGCGCTGCGATCGACTTTGCTGGGATCCTTGCCGGAGAACGCGCCGCCGCCATGGTGCGCGTAGCCACCGTAGGTATCCACGATGATCTTGCGGCCGGTCAGGCCGCTGTCGCCCTGCGGGCCGCCGATAACGAAGCGGCCGGTGGGATTGAC
>CAKUDW010000168.1 GCA_934645275.1 uncultured Clostridia bacterium | reverse complement strand
CAGTGGGCAGGCCGAAGGCGTCGTAGCCAATGGGGAACAGCACGTTATAGCCTTCCATGCGGCGCTTACGGGCGATGATGTCCATGGCCGTGTTTGAACGCGGATGGCCCACATGCAGACCGGCGCCCGAGGGATAGGGAAACTCGATCAGCGGGTAAAACTTTGGCTTTTCATGGGACTTTTCCGCGGCAAAGGAATGCTGCTCCTCCCAATGACGCTGCCACTTGCCTTCGATCAATGCAGGATTATAGACCGGGATGTTCTTCATGTTGGGTCGACGCTCCTTTGAATTGAGATTGCGATGAAAGTAAAAAACCTTCCATCTCCTTTATTCAAGAGACGGAAGGCAAGCCTTTCGCGGTACCACTCTTATTGATTCCGCCACGCGGAATCCGCTTTTATGCCGGATAACGGCGGCGACCGCCCGCAAATGCAGGGCGCTCAGGAACGAGTTCAGCATGTCGGTTCACCGCCTCGCACCAACCGGCGGTTCTCTTGAGAAACCGAACAGAATACCTACTGCTTTCCCTCTCAGCGCTTCTATTATAGAAGTACGCGGCGCATGTTGTCAAGTTAAAAAACAGACGCTGCGGATTTGCGGTGAGATTGCCGAAAAACTTGACGCGTGCAGCGGTTTTTTGATGGAGACGGATTGAGAAAATCGATTTGTTTAGAAAAATGCTTCCGGCAAAAACGGTGAGATTATGCTGAAATGGCATATGGCAGCTTTTTCTTGAGCAATCCTCTGGGTATTTCATTGAGACTGACGAAAAAAGGGCCCGCGTTGCCCTTTCAAAAGGATTACACAGGCTCCTTTGTTTTTGTTGTAACAGTCAAATCTTCTCGTGGTATTGTCCTTTGCCGGATCGTTATTCCGCCGGTTTCAATTCTCTTTGTATGAGCTTCTTCTCATAAATTGCTGCCGCTATGCACCAGATTACGATAGAGCTATTCGTGCTGCTTTGGCTCATAACGGACATCCATGTAGCTACAGGCATCTGCATGGCCTGTGCAATATCCGGAATTACAACGAGCAGAATGTTCAATGTGACTGGATGAAAAATGAGCATCCACCTGGGATAATGGGTTTTGCCGGCAAGCAGCATCACGAAATGAATTCCGATAACCAATACCATCGGAATATACATGGGGAGAATTGCGATGAGCATGTTGCCCTGATAGGCGGTAACCGCTGTGATTGCAGCCTCAGAACCGATATGCGGGCCCAGATATGTGGTAAACCATGCCAAGGTAGCCGACCAGAGATGAATTGCCAGAGCTACCGCAACGGTGAATATCCCGCATAGGTAATGGACAAGTTTTGTTTTTTTGTACTTTGCATCGATATTCGCATTCAGTGCTTTTACCATAAAGTAATAGAGAAAACTCCCGATTGCTCCCATCCCAACGATAAGTACGGGTTTCCACAAGCCATAGGAGCCAGACAAATAATAGGCTCTGTTGAACATTCCTGTATCCGTTTCCTGAAGAGGAATGCACCCGAGCAGCCAATCACCGGCAGCCATAAGTATACCTCCGATTGCGCCGAGAATGCACCATCGGATAAATCTCTTACGCTCTTCTGTATTCATTATCTTCCGCCCCCAATTGCAGTTCATGATAAGCTTTCGTTCCGGACATAGTAGTACAGCCATCGAAAATGAGGTCATCATTCGTTTGAAAGGCATCTTTAAAGAGCATCCCTGCTCTGACTGGTAGAATCAATGGATTTAACAGCATGCCGCCATCAACTTACCTCCACCATATAAAATATTGCTTACAGTATATCGCGAAAGTGTGAATAAATCAATGCGATAATTATTCGGGTTTCTTTGCTTTGCCAGCTATCCAGCCTATCAGTGCCCATTCGTTCGCTATCCCAGTTGAAAAAGCGGGTATCCGGCCCTTGCCAGCTACCCGCTTTTTCATTGTCACCACATGAGAGACGTTCGTAAATTCGGTCTAAATCCGTTTTACAAACATCTGTTTAAATGGGGGCAGTGCGATTATTGCGCACTGCCCTTAAATTGTACTTAGTTGTTTTGACAAAACCATTGGACTCGTCAGGCCTGAGGCAGCTTTTCCGGCTCGGGACTGGCCTCGGGCAGCGCGTGCCCCACCGTGCGGAAGCACAGTTTGCCGTCGGCCGCGTAGGCCTCCACATGATCGCCCAGTCGCACGTGGCCGAGCAAGATTTCCTCGCTGAGCGCGTCTTCCACCATGCGCTGAATGGCTCTGCGCAGCGGTCGCGCGCCGTATTTCAGGTCGTATCCAGCGCTGGAGATGAGTTTGAGCGCGTCGGGCTCGACGCTGAGTTCGATACCGCGATCGCGTAGCCGCGCGCATACCTGCCTCAACAGCAGGCGCGCAATTTCGTCGATTTCATCCTCGGTAAGCGCGTGGAACACGATGATTTCGTCCACGCGGTTCAGAAATTCGGGGCGGAAAATCTTCTGAACCTCGCCCATGATGTTTTCGCGCATGTCGTCGTAACTCTTCTGCGCGTTTTCACTGCTGCCGAAACCCAGCGAGCGCTGCTTTTTGATGGTGTGCGCGCCCGCGTTGCTGGTCATCACGATCACGGTATTCTTGAAGTCCACCACGCGGCCCTGGCCGTCGGTCAGGCGACCGTCCTCCAGAATCTGGAGCAGCACGTTGAACACGTCGGGATGCGCCTTTTCCACTTCGTCGAACAGGATGACGGCGTAGGGTTTGCGGCGTACCTTTTCGGTCAACTGGCCGCCCTCTTCATGGCCCACGTAACCGGGCGGCGAACCGATCATGCGCGAGACAGAGTGCTTTTCCATGTATTCGCTCATGTCGATGCGAATCAGATTGCTCTCGTCGCCAAAGAGCGCCTCGCCCAGCGCTTTGCACAGCTCGGTTTTGCCCACGCCCGTCGGCCCCAGGAAGATGAACGAGCCGATTGGCCGGTTCGGATCTTTCAATCCGGCGCGTGCACGGCGCACGGCGCGCGCGACAGCCTTCACGGCTTCGTCTTGACCCACGACGCGCCTGTGCAGCGTATCTTCCAGATGAATCAGGCGCTGCGCTTCGTCCTCAGTCAGCTTGCTGACCGGCACGCCGGTCCAGCTAGCCACAATCTGCGCCACTTCTTCTTCGCCCACAGTTTCCAGCCTGCTGTCCAGCTGCTGCTGCCAGGCCTCGCGCTTGAGATGCATTTCATTTTGCAGGGCTTTTTTGCTGTCGCGCAGCCGGGCGGCAGTTTCGAAGTCCTCATTTGCGACGGCTTCCTCCGTCTCCTTGTTCAGCGCGGCCAGCATTGCCTGCTGCTGCTTCATGTCCGGCGGCGCGGTAAAGGCCTGAAGCCGTACGCGGGAGGCTGCCTCGTCGATCAGGTCGATGGCCTTGTCCGGAAGGCTTCGGTCTGAAATATAGCGGTCGGACAGGTAGACTGCAGCCCGCAGCGCTTCATCTGTGATGTGTACGTGGTGATGCGCCTCGTAGCGGTCGCGCAGCCCTTCCAGAATGGCGACGGATTCCTCTTTCGTCGGCTCGCCCACCTGAACCGGCTGGAAGCGGCGCTCCAGCGCGCCGTCCTTTTCGATGTGTTTGTGGTATTCGCCGAGGGTGGTTGCGCCGATGCACTGGATTTCGCCGCGCGCCAGCATGGGTTTTAAGATGTTCGCAGCATCGATCGCGCCTTCGGACGCGCCTGCGCCCACGATGGTATGCAGTTCGTCGATGAAGAGGATGATGTTGCCCACTTTGCGGATTTCCGCCATGGCATTCTTCAGGCGTTCCTCAAACTCGCCGCGATACTTTGCCCCCGCAAGCATGGCCGCCAGATCCAGCGAAACCACGCGCTTGCCGCGAATCAGATCCGGTACGTTTTCTTCCACAATGCGCTGGGCCAGTCCCTCTACGATTGCGGATTTGCCTACGCCAGGTTCGCCGATCAACACGGGATTATTCTTGCGTCTGCGCGACAGAATCTGAAGCACGCGTTCAGTTTCACGATCGCGGCCGATCACCGGATCGAGCTCGCCGCTACGTGCCGCCGCGGTCAGATCGCGGGAAAACTGGTTCAGTACCGGCGTATCCTGCGCCTCTTCACCGTCGGGCGCGTCATCCGCGCCGGACAGAATGTGCAGCAGTTCCTCGCGTGCCTTGCTCAGGTCGAGGCCCATTTTGATCAGAACATGCGCGGCCACACCTTCGCGTTCACGCATCAGCGCCAGCAGCAGGTGCTCCACGCTCACGTAATTTTGCTTCAGATCTCGCGCCTCGCGCACACTTTGTTCGATAACCTTTTTGGTGCGTGGAGTATAGACCATCTGCTTGCCCTCGATGTTGCCGTCGCCGCGGCCGAGGATGCCGACGATTTCGTCGCGCGCACCGTCCAGCGTTACTCCCTTGAGCACGCCTGCCGCTGCGCCGGGGTCGGCCAGCACGCCCAGCAACAGGTGCTCCGTGCCCACATAGGTGCGGCCCAGTTTCGCGGCTTCATTCTGTGCCGCAAGCAGCGCGCGCTGCCCGCGGTCGGTAAATTTTGCAAAAAATGCCATTAATATTCCTCCAAGACAGGTGTTAACTCAGTTCCCGGCGGTCAGCGCCCCCAATTCCTCGCGCAATGTGTTCGCGCGCAGAATTTCAGCTTCGCGTTCGCCGATTAGTCGCCCGGCACGCACGCCCAGTGAACCCGGCTGCAGATCCATCATCAGCAAATCCAGCGCCGGTACCGGCAGATGCAGGTAGCCCAGGCTTGCGGCATAGCGGATATCCGAATACCGCTTCATAAATTCTTTTGTACTCATTAGCCGTGCCTGCATGGTTTCGCCCCAGGAGCGCAGCAGGGTATCCTGCAGCTGAAGCATGTC
>CAKUDW010000167.1 GCA_934645275.1 uncultured Clostridia bacterium | reverse complement strand
CGTGATGCCTGAATGGCCGCAGAAGAAGATCGATCATGTGAAGCAGAAGCTGGCCGAACTGGGGCTGACCTGTATCGCTATGAGCGGCCACTGCGATCTGTCGGACGCCGCGCGCCTGGCTGACTTCCGCAACAACATGAAGCTTGCACATGAACTGGGCTGCAAATGGATTATTTCGTCCACCGGCGAAGCGCATTTTGGCACCGAGGAGGGCGACGATACCGAAGCGAAGCTGATTGCCAACCTGAAGTCCATCGTGCCTGATCTAGAAAAGTGCGGCCTGAAGCTGGGCATTGAAACGCACGGCGCGAACTACGGTACCGGTGAGGCGGTTGATCGCCTGGTTAAGGCCGTTGGCAGCCCGCTGATCGGCGTGAACTATGATACCGCTAATATCGTGTTCTGGGGCCGCAGCAATCCCGACACCGACCTGAAGACCTGCGTTTCCGATCTGAATTTCTGCCACTTGAAGGACAAGATTGGCATGGACAACAGCTGGAATTTCCCGGCCGTCGGCGCGGGCGAGCTGCATCTGCTGGAGCTGATGGATTACATGAAGGAAAATGGCTATGAAGGCCCCTTCTCCATTGAAATTGAATACACTGAGGAATTTGATATGCGCGACAAGCGCGAGGGCGATCTCGAATACGCGAACAAGCTCGTGAAGGATTCCTACGATTATCTGCATGCCCACGGTCTGATTTGATGTCTTGCGGCGCAAGGGCCGCTGACGAAATATTTTTAAGGAGGATTCCCTTAATGAAGAAACTGCTTGCAGTCCTGGTTGCTCTGGTAGTAGTTCTGGCTTCCGTTGGCGCGATTGCCGTGGCGGAGGAAGAAAAGCTGACCTTCGGCTACATCGCCTATCAGATGGCCGACATTTGGAATGAGTATTCCTCGAAGTCCTTCGAGTATGCCGCTGAGCAGAATGGCGTTGACGTCATGGTTCTGGACGCCGGCAACGATATTGCCCAGTCCGTTTCTGCTATGGAAACGCTGATTCAGGCCGAAGTGGACGGCATCTCCATCTTCCCGATTTCCCCTGAGCAGGCGGCTCAGCTGATTACCATGGCGAACGAAGCGGGCATTCCGATCACCATCGAGAATATCGACGTGGCTTCCGTGGCTGATGAAGACAGCTATGTTGGCGCGGTCGGTTGCGTGTACGGCGATATCGGTTACGCCGCCATCAAGTGGCTGGCCGAAAACGTTGAGGACGCTAAGGTGTTCTACTGCGCGGGCGCTGTGGGCGGCGGCGTGTTCGAAGCCTACAAAGAGGGCGTTGATAGGGCGCTGGAAGAGTTCTCGGATTCCATCGAAATGGTTGGCCTGCTGAACTCTGACGCGTGGTCTACCGAAGATGGCCTGAATCTGACCACCAACTTCATCAACTCCGGCACCGAGTTCAACTGCATTTTCGCCAACAACGACCAGCTGGCTCAGGGTTGCTATCAGGCCTGTGAAGAAGCCGGCCTGGATCTGCCGATCGTTTCCACCGGCGGTTCCCCGGACGCCTACGCCTTCCTCGAGGACGGCATTGAGGCTGCCAACATGACCGCGCCTGTGTCCATCCAGGGCATTCAGACCTTCAAGAATCTGTATGACTATGTGACCACCGGCGAAGCCCCCGACCCGAAGTTCCAGAGCCTGCCCGTCATCCCGGTTTCCGGCGACGATCTGGGTGCGTGGATCGACTGGTCCGACTATGAGAGCGCTTACAACTACGTTTACGGCGGCTAATCACGAAAGACGATCAACTGCCGGGGCGGGGAAGACCTGAAGTTTCGACGCGGTGAAGCGCTCCGCCCATAGCGGACGCGAATAATTGCCGCACGGCAGGTCTTGCCGACGGCCCGGGGCCACCGGTTTTTAAGCCGGTGGCCCCGCCATTATAATGTTAGGGTGGAATCAAGATGTCTGAAAAACGAGAAGCGCCCATTCTTGAAATGCGTGGAATTGTGAAGGAATTCCCAGGCGTGCGCGCGCTGTCTAACCTCACCTTCGACGTCTACAAGGGCGAATGCCATTGCCTTGTGGGCGAGAACGGCGCGGGCAAGAGCACGCTGATGAAAATTCTGTCCGGTGCGTATAAACCCACCGCAGGCGTGATTTGCTACGGCGGCCACGAATATAAGAGCCTGAATCCTGCGCTTGCCAGGACCTTAGGTATTGAAATTGTTTACCAGGAAAACGACCTGGTACCCACCATGAACGCCGTCGAGAACATTTTCGTCGGCAAAGAGATTACGAAATTTGGCGGCATTGTCGATTTTAAAGCCATGCTGGCGCGCGTGCGCGAAGAAATGGAGCATTACAAGATCGACATTGATCCGCTTCAGACGATAGAAAAAATGTCAGTGTCCGATCAACAGTTCGTCAAGATACTCAAGGCGCTGATGAACGAGAGCCGGATACTGATTATGGACGAGCCGACTTCCATGTTTAACGTGGAGGACGCGGGAAAGGTGCTTGAGCTGGTACGGAATATTACAGGCAATGGCATCAGCGTCATCTATATTTCCCATTTCCTGAAGGAAGTGGTGCAGATTGCAGATCGCATCACCGTTATCCGCGATGGCAGCGTCATCAGAACCTACGATAATTCCGGCCACGACGTGGCGTTGGCCGATATTACCAAGGACATGGTTGGCCGTCCGGTAGATGTGTTCTATCAGAAGGATCGCTGTGAGATTGGCGATGTGATGTTTGAGGTGAAGAACCTGAAGCTCACAAAGGATGCGCCTGCTGTGAATTTCAGCGTGCGCAGGGGCGAAATCATCGGTCTGTCCGGTATGGTCGGCTCCGGCCGTACCGAAATTGTGCGCGCAATTTCTGGTGCGGATCCAAGATACAGCGGCGATATGTATTTAAACGGCAAAAAGCTTGTGATTCGCAATCCGCGCGACGGTATAGAGGCTGGCATCGCGCACATTACGGAGGATCGCCAACGGTTGGGCCTGAGCCTGAACGCCAGCGTGCTGGAAAACGCGCTGATCGTTGGCCTGCAACAGAATGGGCAGATAAAGCCTGGTGTGTTCTACAATTGCAGGGATTATTCGCCGCAGGTGCAGGACATCGTTGAAAAGCTGAAGATTAAGACACCGTCGCTCCAGCAGCTGGCTGTGAATCTGTCTGGCGGCAACCAGCAAAAGGTCGTATTGGGCAAATGGTTGTTCGCACAGCAGTCGGTTTACATTTTCGATGAACCCACGCGCGGCATAGACGTGAATGCCAAGGCGGAGTTCTACAAGCAGATGACGGCGCTGACGCATGCGGGCAATTGTATCATCATGGTTTCATCCGATATGCCAGAAATGATTTCCATGAGTGATCGCGTACTGGTGGTGCGGCATGGGCGCATCAAGTGCGAGCTCAGCGGCGACGACATCAACGAACAGACCATCATTAAAGAAGCGCTCGGCGTCGGCGACGATTGATCGATGTGGCAAGGAAAGGACAGGGTACGCATGAAGAAGTCATTGAAGGTATTGCGCACAATTTTACTGCTGCTGGGAGTTGTGCTGTTCGCGTTTGCCACGGTCGGCGAATCTGTCGAACGCGCCGCATGGAATACCATCAGCGCCTATGTGGATGAAATTGCGAAGGAATCCGGCTATGATTCCTATGCCGCCATTGAGGATGAGGATATAAAGGCGCAGGTGCGCGATGGCGCGCATGTGCTGGCCGCCCAGGAAACCGCAGCGGTGAATCATGGCTATAAGAAGTTTTCCAAGGTGAAGGATGAAGCCGAAATTGAGCAGATTAAGGCTGAAGCGGTAGAAATTGTCGCCGCAGACGAGGGTCAGAGCGGTTTTTCTGCATTCCTGGCCTCCGGCTGGGTGACGCTTCTTGTCGTTGCGTTGGTGCTGCTTGCGGCGGCGCTCGTGCTGGTTTTCGCGGGTCGTGAGCGCCGAAAGACTGCACCCATACCGGGCAGGCAGCGGGTTCAGGCATTGCTGCGCGATCAGCGCGTGCTGCTGGTGCTGGTTATCGTATTGCTGGTCATCGTGGTCGGCAGTATCAATCCCAAGTTTGTGAAGCTGACGAATGTAATCGCCATTTTCCAGCAGATTTCCGTGCTGGGTATCCTGACGATGGTGCAGGCCATGTTGCTGATTTCCGGCGGCATTGATCTTTCCATTGGCAATATGATGGCTCTGGTTGGCGTTGTGGTAGCGACGCTGCTGATGGCGGGCTATTCACTGCTGATCGCCATTCTTGGCGGCATGGTGGTAGCGGTCATCTGTGGCCTGTTTAATGGCGTGATTATCGCCAAGACGCACTGCATTCCGCTGATTATTACGCTGGGTACCGGCAAGATATTCTACGGCGTAGCGCTGCTGATCTGCGGCGGATCTTTCCTGCAGTTTAAAAAGCAGCTTGACTTCATGCGCAAAATTCAGCTGTACAACTTCCTGCCGCTGATGGTTATATTCATGTTGGCCATCGTGTTGCTGATGTACGTATTGCTGAATAAGACGCGCTTTGGCCGCAGAATCGTCGCCATTGGTGGCAACGAGAAGAACGCCTACCTGTCCGGTATCAATGTCGATCTATACAAGATTATCACCTACGGCGTGGGCGGCCTGATCGTCAGCATCGCTGCGCTGATTCTCGGCGCGCGCCTCGATTCCATTACGGCGACGGCCGGCGATGGCTATGAAACCGATGCGCTGGTTGCGGCGATTATGGGCGGCGTAACTTTTGAAGGTGGTCGCGGCACGGTGCTTGGCGCGTTCCTGGGCTGCTTGCTGACGGGCATTATTTCCAATGCGCTGGACATTCTGGGCGTGCATGCCTATGTCAAGGTGGTCATTTCCGGTGCCATCATCGTCGGCGCAGTCGTGCTG
>CAKUDW010000166.1 GCA_934645275.1 uncultured Clostridia bacterium | reverse complement strand
CTGGCGCGCGGCGTGTGCTCGCTGATCAGCCGCGAATCCATTTCGGTGGATCATCCGCTGATCGACAGCCTGGCCGGGTTCAAGATTTATTTCCGCCATCTGGTGGATGGCGAGTGGGTCAAAATTAAGCCGATCGCCTTTCTGAATCTGAACGTGCTGGTGTTCCTGGCGATGATCATCATCGGCGCCATCGTCATGCAAAAGACGCGCTTTGGCCGCAACGTGTACGCCATCGGTGGCAACGAACAGTCCGCACGGCTGATGGGCCTGCCTGTGGGCAAAACGAAGGTTATCGTCTATGCGTTCAACGGCTTCTGCTCCGTGCTGGCGGGCATTGCCTATGTGCTGGTCGTTAAGTCCGGCTGGAACATGGCGCTGCAGGGCGGCGAATTGGAGGTCATCTCCTGCGCCGTTATCGGAGGCACGCTGCTGACCGGCGGTGTGGGTTACATGGTCGGCACCATGTTCGGCGTACTGCTCAAGTCCGTCATTCCCGCGCTGATTACCTTCGCAGGCAATCTGAATTCTTGGTGGGGAAAGATTGCCACCGGCGCGCTGCTGTTGCTGTTCATCTGCATCCAGCGCGCGGTCGTAACCTATTCCGGCAGGAAAAAGGCATAGTGGTATTGGCTTGTCAAAAAAGATTTTGACAAGCCTGGTGGACGGGGAAGCACGCTCCCCCGCCACTGCCACCCTCACCAGTTTTTGCTAAAATCCTTCGGATTTTCGAGCGCAAAAACTGCAGGGAAACGATTTTTGCTCTGGAAAATGGGATTTTCCGACGCAAAAATCGTCCCGCGCCCACCGTACACGCCGCTGGGCACGACCGGAAGCTCGAAAGGGTTTCGACCCTCACGAGCTCTCCTGTTTTTTTCGACAAACAGATGGGCTGTGGTTTGTTCAAACCGCAGCCCGATTCTTTTAAGTATGAGGTTTTGCAAAAACGGAGTCTTGCGCGCCGGCGCTTCTGCTCACTTTTCCCGCCGGAAGCGGTGCGGCGATTTGCCTACGATTCGGGAAAAGCTGCTGATAAAATAGTTGTAGTCGGCATAGCCGCAGCGCGTGGCAATGGCGCTTACGGTCATATCGCGCCGCTCCAGCAGCAGTTTCTGCGCAAGCGAAACGCGCATATCCCGCACATGCGCCATCACGCCGCAACCGTAGAGTTGCTGTGAGAGGGCATACAGCTGCGTGCGTCCAACGCCCAGCTGTTGGCAGATGAGCCGTGCGCTTACCGGCTCGGTATAGTGCGCGCGCAGCCAACCGTCGAGGCGCTCGGCGGCAGCATCTTCCTTCACATCGGCCAACTTTTCCATAATCAGAAACGAAGCTACGGCGTGCAGGATGTGCGCGGCCGCGTGGATACAGGCCTCGGAAATCAGCGGGCTTTCGTGGCAGGCGGCGCTCAGGCGCGCGCGGTCGATATTCAAACCGAGACTGTGCCGCTCAATTTCGGCCGCGGCGCTGTCATAGTCAGGATAGGCCAGAATCTGGCCTATTAGCAGGTAGCCCGCCAGAGCTCTGTCCACATACAGAGGTGTAATCGCCTCGCGCAGCCCCGCGTGGCAGGTATACACATGCGCGCCCCGCTGTTGCGTAGCATATTTACAGGCGGAAATATCGCAGGCACGGCAGGCCGCCATACCCCGCGCATCCGCGCGAATGAGCGCGCAGACGGCGCAGTGTCCCGGCGGATAGGTGAGCAGCTCGTTGAATTGCGCGTCAAATACAGTGATGCGAATGTGCGACAGCTCATAAAAATCCCGAAGTACCATTTCTAGCTTTTTCAGGTCGAACACCGGCTGCATGCGCAACGCCTCCTGAATCAGGTTATATAATTATTGTACCATATAAACGAACGAATTCAAAGTTTTTTCGAACTTTTTTACCTATATTAAATTAAAAATTCTTGTTAAAATGGAATCAACAATCCGGCTAAAATGATGATATGCATATGCGATTTATGCCATGTGCAGCAAAATATGTGCGCTGAAGCGTAAATCTGGAGTTGCAATTCGAATAAGATTTTAAAGTGAACTTGAACTGCGTATGGAATAAATGTGTGCT
Source organism: uncultured Clostridia bacterium (assembly GCA_934645275.1). Next base: position 2,809 of record CAKUDW010000166.1, on the reverse strand, counting down.
TTGCGCCATAAGGCGTAACAATATCGAAGGAGGATAAAAACATGAAGAAAATTCTGGCCCTTGTTCTGGTAATGCTGCTCGCAGTGGCGTCCGCGGCGGTTGCGGAAGGCGTAATCGGCTTCCTGCCCCCGGCCATGACCAGCCCGTTCTATGCGTCCTGCATTGAGGGCGCGACTCCGGTGGCCGAGGCGCTCGGCTATGAGCTGTCCGTGCTGGCCCCGCCGTCTGAGGATGATTACGCAACCCAGACTTCCATGATGGAAGACTTCATTACCCAGGGCGTGAAGGGCATCGCTGTTTGCGGCATCAACCTGGAAGCGCTCAAGCCCGCCATCGCCAAGGCGAACGAAGCCGGCATCCCGGTGGTCATGTTCAACACCATCACTGAACTGGACGATGTGGACGTGTATGCCTATTCCGGCTACAACCAGTACAACGGCGGCGCGAAGATTGCTGATTGGGTAAACGAGCAGACCGGCGGCGAAGCCAAGGCTGCCATCATTGAAGGCCTGCCGTCCGATTACACCACGCAGCGCATGGGCGGCTTCGTGGATCGCGCGAAGGAAGCTTATCCGGGCATCGAAGTGGTTGCCACGCAGCCGGGCGACTGGGTACGTGAAAAGGGCATGAACGCCGCCATGGATATGATTCAGGCGCATCCGGAAATCACCGTGATCTACGGCCTTTCCGATGAAATGGCGCTGGGTGCGGTGCAGGCCTGCAAGCAGCTGGGCCGCGACGACATCATCTGCGTCGGCCTGGACGGCAACCCGAATGCTTTTGAATCCGTGAAGGCCGGCGAGCTGACCGCTACGCTGGACTGCGGCCCCGTGGCCATCGGCGCGAACGCCATCAAGGCGCTGGACGAGGCCATCAACGGCATCGAGCGTACCGAAAAGGTGATCGAAGCGGAAACCACCGTTGTGGACATTACGCTGGTCGACAACTACATCAAGTAAGCTCCGGCATACCGGAAAAACAGTTTTGCGGCGGCGCTGAAACGCGCCGCCGCCTTTCAATAAGCGATAAGCGCCTGCGGGCGCGATCAAACTCAGAATGGGAGAGAGATGCGTGGCAGAATTTCTTGAGATGCGCGGCATCGTAAAAAAATTCCCGGGCGTATTGGCGCTGGATCATGTACATCTGAGCGTGAAAAAAGGCGAGGTACACGCGCTGCTGGGGGAAAACGGCGCGGGCAAATCTACGCTGATGAAGATACTATCGGGCGCCTATCAGAAGGACGAGGGCGAGATTCTGTTTGACGGCCAGGCCGTGGAGATTAAATCTTCTCACGATGCGCAGCGGCTCAACATCAGCACCATTTATCAGGAGCTGAATCTGACCGAGCAGCTGACCGTGGCAGAGAACATTTTCATGGGCAGGCAGATCATGAAAAACCGTTTCCAGGTCGACTGGAAAAAGATGTACGCCGAGGCACAGAAGCTGCTGGATGACCTGGGCGTAGATATCGATGCGCACGCGCTGGTGCGCGATCTGGGCGTGGCGCGCAAGCAGATGGTGGAGGTCGCCAAGGCGTTGAGCATTAACTCGCGCGTGCTGATTATGGATGAACCCACTGCGCCGCTCACCAACCGCGAAATTGACACGCTGTTTTCAACGATTCGTATGCTGAAATCGCGCGGCGTTTCCATAATTTATATTTCCCACCGTCTCGAAGAAGTGATGGAAGTGTGCGACCGTGCCACCATCATGCGCGACGGTAAAAACGTGGTCGAGTTGAACGTAAAGGATACAAATCTGGATGAGATTATCCGCTATATGGTCGGGCGCGAGCTGAAGGAAAAATTTCCGAAGATTCACATCACGCCGGGTGCGGAGCGCATGCGCGTGGAAAAAATCAACGCGGGCAAGCGTGTCAGGGACGTTTCCTTTGCAGTGCGCGGCGGCGAAATACTGGGCATCGCAGGCCTCGTGGGCGCGGGTCGCACGGAAACTGCGCGCGCCATCTTCGGCATGGATCACCGGGACAGCGGCGAAATATTTGTGGATGGCAAAAAGGTGGAAATTCATCAGCCATTGGACGCCATTCGCGCGGGCATCGGCTTTGTGACCGAGGATAGAAAGGGCGAGGGCCTGGTGCTGCCCATGTCCGTCAGCCAGAATATCACGCTGGCCACGCTGGACAAGTTTGGCTCCGCAGCGCATTTGAGACTCGGGCAGGAAAAGGACACGGTGCAGGATTACATCGGCAAACTGAACATCAAAACGCCGTCGCAGTTGCAACTGGCGCGCAATCTGTCGGGCGGTAACCAGCAGAAGGTTGTGCTGGCCAAGTGGCTGCTGAGCGATTCTCGCGTCATTATATTCGACGAGCCCACGCGCGGCATCGACGTCGGCGCGAAGATCGAGGTCTACAATATCATCAACGATCTGATTCGTGCAGGTGTGGCCGTAGTGATGATTTCGTCGGAACTGCCGGAAATTCTGGGTATGTCCGATCGCGTGGCCGTGATGCATCAGGGCGAGATTACCGGCGTGTTTGATAACGACGGCACGCTCACCCAGGAGAAGATACTCTATTACGCCACCGGCGGCGATAAACATACCGCCTGATCGGGGCCTGCTTTTCACACAGAGAGAGAGGACTGGATTTTCATGAAAAAGAGTCTGAAGGTCATATTCATTATCTGCCTGATTCTGGGTGTGCTTGCGGCGGGCGTCAATCTGTATGCCGCGTCGCAGATGGAACATCTGCATGAACTGGAACAGCAGCAGGCCGCGCGCGATAAGGCGCTGGCCACGATTAAGGCCGCGGAGTATCTGGGCATTGATCCGGATACGGTAGAGG
>CAKUDW010000165.1 GCA_934645275.1 uncultured Clostridia bacterium | reverse complement strand
GTATACGGATGCACCACGTCCTCCACCGGTACGCGGTTAAAGATGCGCAGTGCCAGCGCCAGCTTCTTATTATACTTGTAGCGGCCCACATGCGCCAGATCGTAGCGCTTGGGATCGAAGAACAGCGCGTTGATCAGGTTCGTGGCGGAATCAACCGACGGCGGCTCGCCCGGACGCAGCTTATTGTAGATCTCGATGAGGGCCTGGTCGCGGCGGGTCTTGTAGCGCAGTTCACCCTTATCGTTCAGCGAGGGCGCATCGCGCGTCAGCGTGGCGGCCACATGCTCGTCGTTGCCAAACAGGCGAATGATTTCCTCGTCGCTCTCCACGCCCATCGCGCGCAGCAGCACCGTAACGGGCAGCTTGCGGGCGCGGTCAATGCGCGCAAAGACAACGCCGTTGGCGTCGGTTTCGTATTCGATCCAAGCGCCGCGGTTGGGGATCATCTGCGCGGAATAAAGGAAGGTACCGGTCTTATCGATGCTCTTGGAATAGTACACGCCCGGCGACCTGACCAGCTGAGACACGATAACACGCTCGGCGCCATTGATGATGAAGGTGCCATGCTCGGTCATCAGCGGGAAATCGCCCATGAATACTTCGGATTCCTTGATTTCATGGGTATCGCGGTTGGTGAGCCGCACCGTGACCTTCAGGGGCGCGGCATAGGTGGCGTCGCGCTCCTTGCACTTCTCCACCGTATATTTCGGCTTGTCGTCCAGCGAATAATCCGTGAACTCCAGAATCAGGCTTTCGCTGTAGTCGGTGATCGGAGAAACGTCCGCCAGCACTTCGCGAAGGCCTTCCTTCAGGAAGTACTTGTAGGAATTTTTCTGCACCTCAATCAGATCGGGTACCGCCAGCGCCTCTTCAATGCGGGCAAAACTCATTCGCGTGCGCTTGCCCATTTGCACCGGATGAACCATACCTTCAATCACCCCTATCTTTAATTCACACCGCCGGAATCGCCCGGCGCTTCATGCTGCCATGGCCGAATGCGCTCAACGTTATATTTAGGATAAACTTTCCTTTTTATGGGCCAATTGTGAATTTTCGGAGCCGTTTTTGCAGCGCGTTTCACATTTATAAGCCTTGGAGCGCACTTCTCTCCATACTAATGCAATATAATAATATATCATAGTGTTTTTGACTTGTCAACCACCGTTTTCCCTGTTTTTGCCAATAAAACGCGCACAAAATCCTTCAAATCAAAAATTTAACAATAACACCGCAGTCACCCATCCATTTCGGATGGAAAACTGCGGTGTTATCTCTGCAATATTTCCTGCATTTATTTTATTGCTACGAATTAATTTTATTCATATTCACCTCTGCCAGCACCTGTTTAAGTGCGTTCTGCTTTTCCAGTCCCGAAAAATGTAGCATGCGCGCGCGCTGGAGCAGTTCACCAAAGCGCGCGTCAGGCTGAAGCCCGGCTGCGATCAAATCCGCGCCGGTCACCATGGGCCGCCTGACGCAAGCGCGATAATCGCGCAGGCGCTCGCGCAGCCAGGCCTCGTTTTCATCGCGGTAAGGCTCGTCCAGCTTGCCGGACGCATCCGCCCGGGAAAGCAGAATCAAGTCGTTGGGCGATTCGCTCTGGTCGAACAGCTGCCGCGTCTTTTTCTTTTTCGAATTGCTGCCATAGAGCATGTTCGGGCGCATGTGCAGCTCGGTCATATTCAGTGCATAGCGAATCAGTTTTTCATGGTTCGTCACGCGTCGCAGCTGCTTCTCCACCAGTTCCAGGCCCAGCTTTTCATGGCCGTATGCGGTAATTCGGCCATCTTCCTGCACCTGTGTGGCCACGCACTTGCCAATATCGTGTACCAGCGCTGAAATCATGAAACCCAGCGGCCACTCGGCGCGATTTCTCAGTGCTGCGGCGCAATCGAGCGTGAGCATCGTGTGCTGGAACACATCTCCCTCTGGATGAAATTTCGGGTTTTGCGGCACCTCGGCCATGGCTTCGATTTCCGGAAAAAACTCCTTCAGGTGGTCCATTGCACGCAGCTCCCGGAAAAACACCGACGGCCGCTCCGCCTTCAGCAGCGCCTTTTCCATCTCGGCAAACACGCGCTCCTGCGAAAGGGCGCGCACATCCATGCCCCGGCAGAGCACACGGGTTTCATCCTCAATGTTGGCAAAGAGCCGCGCGGCAAACTGTGCGCCCCGAAAGGCGCGCAGCGCATCTTCCACAAAGGTTTCGGCATTCACGCAGCGAATCCGTCGCGCGGCAAGGTCGCTTTGTCCGCCATAGAAGTCCAGTATTTCGCCGCTGAGCACATCCTGCAACATGGCGTTTATCGTGAAGTCCCGGCGGCGGCAGGCCTCGCGCGGTTCCAGAAACGGATTGACCGACACATCGAAATCGCAATGCTTCAGGCCGGTGCGCGATTCGGTGCGCGGCATAGCCACATCGATATCGCTGTGGCGCAATCCAAGCACGCCGAACGACGCGCCGCGATCATATACCTCGCCCAGCGATGAAAGCACTTCGCGCAGCCGCTGCGGCGCGACGCCGTAGACCTCGATGTCGATATCCTTACATTCCACGCCCATCAGCGCGTCGCGCACGAAGCCGCCCACATAATAAGTGCGGCCACCCGCTGCCGCCACTGCCTCGGCAATGCGCCTTGACAGCGCCATATCCTCTGCAAAGCTGTTCATCACTTATCACCCGCCCGCACCATTATAGCATTCCCCCGTCCCATGCGCAAATCTTTTCGATTTTAACTCTACACCCCTTCCTGCGCCAGAACACATGTGTTATAATAGCTGCAATAAGTATTGGGAGGCTGGGCGGCATGGAACTTCTGAAACAAAAGATTCTGGAATGCGGATGCGCGCTGAACGCGGACGTACTTCTGGTGGATTCCTTTCTCAATCATCAGGTGGATGTAAAGCTGATGCGCGAAATCGGCAGGGAATTTGCGCGGCTGTTCAGAGATGCGGGCATCACGCGCATCGCCACCATCGAATCCTCCGGCATCGCGCCGGCTGCGATGACCGCGCTGGAAATGGACGTGCCGCTGGTGATTTTGAAAAAGAGCAAATCCAGCATTTTGAAGGACGGCGTGCTGCAAACGGAGGTCTTTTCCTTCACGAAAAATGCTGCCTACCAGCTGACGCTGAAGCGCGAATTCGTCAGGGAAGGCGACCGCGTGCTGCTGATCGACGATTTCATGGCCAACGGTGAAGCGGCGCTCGGCGGCGTGAAGCTGCTCGAGGAAGCTGGTGCAACGGTGGCGGGTCTCGGCATCGTGATCGCCAAATGCTTCCAGCCCGGCCTCGCCAAGCTGCGCGGCATGGGCTATCGCGTGGAAGCGCTCGCGCCGGTCAGCCGCATGGGCGAAGGCTTCATCGAATTTGACGACTGAGGGCCGCGCACATGAATTTGCAAAATGTGAAGCTGTTTCTGCTGGACATGGACGGCACCTTCTATCTGGGCGACCATCTGATCGATGGTTCGCTGGATTTCATTGACCGCGTGCGCGCCACGGGACGGGATTTTCTGTTTCTCACGAATAATTCCTCGCACAACGCCGCCTTCTATGTGGAAAAGCTGAAGAAAATGGGGCTCGTCATCCCGCGCGAAAAGGTCATGACCAGCGGTGAAGCCACCTGCGAAAAGCTGAAGGAACTCTACCCTAACAGGCGCGCATTCGTACTCGGCAATGAATTTCTGCTGGAGGAATTTGCCGAAGCGGGCATTGAGGTAGACATGCAGCGCCCCGAGATCGTGGTCGTTGGCTTTGATACCACGCTGGATTACAAAAAGATGCAGGCCGCGTGCGATTTCGTGCGTGCAAGGCTGCCGTACATCGCCACGCACCCGGACTTCAACTGCCCCACCGAGACCGGCTTCATGCCCGACATCGGCGCGATCATGGCGTTCATCGAGGCCAGCACCGGCCGCCGCCCCGATCTGGTGGTCGGCAAGCCGAACACGGGCATCGTGGAGGCGGTGCTGCGGCGCACGGGGCTGAAAACAAATGAGCTGGCGATGGTGGGCGACCGCCTGTATACCGACATTGAGACCGGTCTGCGCAGCGGCATGCTGTCCATACTGGTAATGAGCGGCGAAACCACGCCCGACATGCTGGCCGCCGCTGAGCGCAAGCCCGATCTGGTGTTCGACCGGCTTGCGGACATGAATGCGCTGCTCAACTGACGCTAATGGGAACGGTTTTACCGTTCCCATTAGCTTGTCAAAAAGGGTTTTTGACAAACCTGTGGACGGGGAAGCACGCTCCCCCGCCACTGCCACCCTCACCAATTTTTACTGAAATCCTTTGGATTTCCGGGCGCAAAAATCGCCCCGCGCCCACCGTACACGCCGCTGGGCACGATTGGAGATTCGAGAGGACTTCCCCCCTCTCGAGCTCTCCTGAGTCCTTCGGCAGACTGATGGGAACGGTTTTGCCGTTCCCATTTTTTCGTAGGCAACGGCGCGGCTGTTATACCGGAGTTTTGCGGGGCGGTGGATTCAAGCGAAACGCGCCGGCAATTCTTTTTGCCCGCCTCTGACATTTTTCCCGTTTTTGCCGTCTATATAAATGAGGTGATATTATGAAGCGATGCTCTGTCCTTTTTCTGGTTATTGCACTGATGCTCAGCGGCCTTGCGCTGGCCGAGCGCGAGGTTTACGCCGACCAGGGCGGCGTGGCCGTCTATGCCGAAGACGGCAAAGTCGGGCTGGTGGATTCGGACGGCAACGTGATCTATGAAGCGCGTGAAGGCTACATTGAGCCTTTTGAGGGCGATTATGCGCTGGCATATGAGCAATTGATCCGGGACACTTACATCGGTACCTACGGCAATTATGGCGTTATCAACCGCAAGGGCGAGGAACTGCTGCCGAGGCAATATGACTACATTGGAC
>CAKUDW010000164.1 GCA_934645275.1 uncultured Clostridia bacterium | reverse complement strand
CCCTCTTTAGAGGGCGGCCACAAGGGTTAAGCCCTTATAGGGCTTGGTCAAACCACCCATTCAACGGGTAGTTATGACTTAAAGGATGGAAATTAGCAAAAACGTACCGGAGCCTCCACAAAGTGGAGGCTCCGGCAGCAGCGGTGCCGCACTCGAATCCGCAGGATTCGAGCGTCGGCAGTCTGCCCAAAGGCAGACCGGCAAGCCCAAAGGCCTTGCCGCCTTCACCCCGCAGTTTGCGCAGGGGGCGAGCTAGTCGCGCCTCCGAAGGAATCGCGACTGCTATACCAGAGTTTTGCGGGTTGGCGGCTCTTGCAAAGAGAGGCCAACAATTCCTTTGCATTACTGAATGGGAACATTGATGGTTCTGGAGATACCGTAAACATAATATTGAATGCTGAGGCTGCGCGCGGCCTGCTGTCCAGCTCGGGTAATGAGCTTCAGGTTGATCTGGCCGGTAGAGCGTGCGGCGATGTCCGCGCCATCGCCAGTGAGCGAGTATACGGCGATGTCGCCCGTTACGCCGGTGAGCTGGATGTTCAACCATTCTGCGTCAAACAGGCCGCGGTTGTGCAGCAAAACAGTAATATCCACCAGCGAATAGTTGGCCGCGTCGTCCAGTGGATCTGTGGAAAAGCGCTGTGGCGCTGCATTGCGCTCAATTACCGCACGGATGGATTCAAAGGCCTCCGGATATTCAGCTGCGTTGGCTGAAATGCAGGTTGCGTTCGCCTGAAGCGTGCCGCCCACATAAAAAAAAGCACAGAAAGCCAGCATCAGAACCAGAATCAGCGACAGTACAGCAGTTATCGGTTTCAAAAAATCACCTCACTGTATGCTATTTTATCATTTCGCGGCCGCGCTGTCCATATACCATGCGGCGTATTTTGTTTAAAAGGGCGACAATTCAAAAAAGCCCGATTTCGGTCGCAGCTTTGCGTTTGCTATTCGCGCGCCGATTTGGTATAATAGTACTATGGTATCCGAAAACGGCCTATCGTTTGTGGGGGAAGGAGCGGTTTCCGAAATGGAAAAGATTGTGCTGCTGGATGGCTACAGCCTGATGTATCGCGCCTATCACGCGCTGCAATCGCCGATGAGCGCGCCGGACGGCACGCCCACCAACGCGGTGCATGGCTTTGTGATGATGCTGGTTAAGGTGATTGCAGAGGAACGGCCCGATGCGCTGGCAGTGGCCTTCGACATGCACGCGCCTACCTTCCGCAAGCAGATTTTCGACGGCTACAAGGCCACGCGCAAACCCATGCCGGATGACCTGCGCGCGCAGGATCCGATCATCCGCGAATTGATTGCGCGCATGGAAATTCCGATTCTGGAATGTGCGGGTTACGAGGCCGACGACATTCTGGGCACGGTGTCGGCCGAGTGCGAGCGCAGGGGTGCACCCGTGCTGTTGGTGACGGGCGACCGCGATTCGTTTCAACTCGCGGGAACGCATACCACCATTCTCTATACACGCAAGGGCATCAGCGATACCTGCCGCGTGACGCCTGAATATGTGCGCGAAACCTATGGTGTGTCGCCTGAACAGCTGATCGATGTGAAGAGTTTGATGGGCGATGCTTCCGATAATATCCCCGGCGTGGCCGGGGTCGGTGAGAAAACCGCGCTGCGGCTGATTCAAACCTACGGTTCGTTGGAAGAAACGCTTTCGCATGCGGAGTCGGACGAAAAGGGTAAGCTGCGCGAGCGGCTGCTGGGTGGCGCGGATATGGCGCGGCTCAGTCGGAAATTGGCTGAAATCGTGCGCAGCGCACCGGTTGAAATGAATTTTGACGCGTGGAAGCTGGGCAATATTGATCGTGCGGTACCGCGCCTGCGCGAACTGGGCATGAGCATGGCCGCAAAGCGGCTGTCTGAAACCGCGTCGCAGCTCGGCCTTCAAGCCGCTGAAACGGACGCACAGTCGGCTGCGGCAGCGCCCGCGCGACGCAAGGCAAAAGTTATGCGTCTTTTGGATTTGGATGCGCTCTCCGCGCTGTGCAGACAACTTCAGGGTGTGGAGTGGATGGCCGTATATGTAGGCACGGAGCTTTCACTGGCCGCGCCCGGAACCTGCGCGGTGCTGCCGTTGGGCGGCGATCTGCTCTCCAGCGGCGTATCTGAGGAGGAGGCGCTGGCCGCCGCGATGCCTGCACTGGCCTCGGCAGGCTGCGCGGAATTGTGGAACCTGAAGGCGCTGCGGACGGACATCGAGCCGCTACGCGGGCATGCCTTCGATGTGATGCTGGCCGCCTACGCGCTGAATCCGCAGCGCGCTTCATTTGATGCGGAAGCGCTTTGCGCGCAGGCGGGCGCAGGCGATTTCGCGGTCTGTCCGGCGCTGGCGTTGCACGAGCTGGCGGAAACGCAGCGGGTGCAGTTGCGCGAACAGAAGCTTGAGAATGTGTTTTCGGGAATTGAAATGCCGCTGGCCTATGTGTTGCGCGACATGGAACGCGAGGGCTTTCTCGTGGATGCGGAGGCGCTGCGCGCGCTTGGCGGCAGCTTTGACATGCAAATTGCAGAGCTCACAGCGAAGATATTTGCCGCTGCGGGCGAGGAGATTAATCTCAATTCCCCGAAGCAGCTGGGCGAAATGTTGTTTGAACGCATGAAGCTGCCTGCGCCGAAGAAAACCAGTCGCGGCTGGTCGACCAGCGCGGAGGTGCTGGAGAATCTGGCGGAGCGATATGAAATTTGCGCCGATATACTGGAATACCGCAAGTATCAGAAGCTGCGCTCCACCTATATCGATTCGCTGATTCAGCTGCGCGACGCGCGCGGCCGCGTACACACGCATTTTGAGCAGACGGCTACCGCTACCGGTCGCCTGAGTTCCACGGAGCCGAATTTGCAAAACATCCCCGTACGAACGGCGCTGGGCCGCGAAATACGCGGGGCATTCGTGGCTGAACCGGGCTGGCTGCTGGTGGACGCCGACTATTCGCAGATTGAGCTGCGCGTGCTGGCGCACATTTCCGGCGACCAAACCATGATACAGGCTTTCTGCGGGGGCGAGGACATTCACGCGCGCACGGCGGCCGAGGTTTACGGCGTGGCGCTGGATGCGGTGACGCAGCAGATGCGCTCGGCATGTAAGGCGGTGAACTTCGGCATCGTTTACGGCATATCCGATTTTGCATTGGCAAAGAACATCGGCGTGACCCGCGCCGAGGCGCGCGGCTTCATGGAGCGTTACTTCGAGCGTTATCCGGGCGTGCGTGCCTACATGGACGCCGCCGTGCAGTCCGCACGCGAAAAGGGCTATGTGGAAACGTTGATGGGGCGCCGCCGCTATCTGCCGGAAATTCACAGCAGCAATTTCAATGTGCGCTCCTTTGGCGAGCGCTGTGCGATGAACAGCCCGATTCAGGGCACCGCGGCCGACATCATTAAGCTGGCAATGATCCGCGTGGTGGATGCATTGAAGGCCGCAGGCTTGCGCAGCCGCCTGATCCTGCAGGTACACGACGAGCTGATTCTCGAATCGCCCGAGAACGAGACGGAGCGTGCGAAGACGCTGCTGCGGGATGAAATGGAAAATGTGATGCGGCTTTCTGTGCCGCTCACGGTGGATGTGAACGTGGGGGAGAACTGGCGTGTCTGCAAATAAAACCTTCGTGCTGGGTCTTACCGGCGGCATTGGCTGCGGCAAGAGCGCTGCGGCGCAGTATCTCGCATCGCTGGGCGCGGCGCACATAGACGCCGACGCCATATCGCGCGCGCTCACTGCGCCCGGTGGCGCGGCGCTGCCTGAAATCCGCAAGGCGTTTGGCGACGGCGTATTCATGCCGGACGGTACGCTGAATCGCGCGGCGCTGGCGCAAATCGTGTTTGCCGACGACGCGCAGCGCGCAGTGCTGGAGGGCGTCGTTCATCCGCGCGTGCGCGCGGAAGTGTTGGCGGAAATCGCCGCGTCTCGCGCGCCCGTCACAGTACTGGATGTGCCGCTGCTGTTCGAAGCCGGATTGGATGCACTGTGCGATACGGTGTGGAGCATGAGCCTTGGCGCGCGGGAACAGCTTGAAAGGGTATGCGTTCGCGACGGTCTGACGCGCGCTCAGGCGCAGGCGCGCATCGACAGTCAACTGTCGATGGCGGCGCGCAACGCGCGCGCGGCGCGGGTGATTGACAGCGGCCGCCCCATAGAGGAGACGCGCGCGGAACTTGCACGGCTGTATCGGGCGTTGCCGGTTCATAATCTGGAATCTGGGAGATAGTTATATGAGCGATAGGACATTGCGGCGAATGCTGTGCACGCTGCTTGCACTGCTGCTGGCGGGTACGGCCTGCGCCGAGCAGTTGATGGATCAGGCGCTGAACGATCTGGCAGGTGCAGGTCAGAACGGCACGGATCAGGTTCAGGGCGATATGTGGAGCGATTCTACCTGGACGCAGCAGGCCTATGCTGCGCCTGCAATCAATACGGACGCGGATATCTGCCTGGGCTATGTGGCCGAGCAGAATTGCGAGATCAATCCCTTCGTGTGCAACAGCCGCGATTTGGTGAGCCTGAATCAGCTGGTGTTCGAATCCGTGGTCGAGCTCGACGGCGACGGCAAGCCCGCTCCGCTGTTGGCCGATAGCTGGAGCGTGGAGGACAAGAAGTGGACCTTCAGACTCAGAGAGGGCATCGTGTTTCACAACGGCATATCGCTCACAGCCTACGAGGTGGTTTCTAGCTACCAGCGCTTTCTGCTTGCCGGTGAAACCAACCCGTATTACACGCGCCTTCAGATGATTGACAGCATGGAAGCGACGGATGATCTCACGCTGGTGGTGAATTCCAAGTATCGCGGCTACATCACGCTCTATGCCATGACTTTCCCTGTGGTACAGTCCTCCACGCTCGATGATAGCATGCCCCGCGGCACCGGGCCCTACTGGTATACGCAGTATGCGCC